>JAESSU010000131.1 GCA_016763955.1 Phycisphaeraceae bacterium
GAAATTATGTGTGTGTTGTTTATAAAAAATCGTTGATGACACCACATAAAGCCCGGGGATTAGCGAACTACAACAATGCATATTATCAACACACTGCTGATCGACACTTCTCAATAGGGATCAGCTCCAAAATGAATTTTAATTTTTCATTGACTCATATTGCAGTACGGATTATGATATACATCTAATGATTCGCAACACGTCCATTCTCTGCATTGATGACAATAGTCAGCCCCTACTAGGTCTGCTACTACTGCCAGCTCGCAGATAGGGCGTCCCGGAAATAATCACTGGGATCATTAACATAAACTGTTAAAGCCCTGTCTGCCTACCTCATGCAGACAGGGCTTTTTTTTTGATTTTTTGACGTATCAGCGTAACATTGCCAGACTTTTATTAAGAATTGAACTGGCCAACCCACAGGAGACATGATGATGTCCGACCCTCAGATGATCCGAATCTTCGACACAACACTTCGCGATGGTGAGCAATCCCCGGGCGCGACGCTAAACCTGCAAGAGAAGATTGAGATCGCTCGCAAGCTTCAAGCGATGGGTGTGGATGTTATTGAAGCAGGCTTTCCGATTACGTCGCAAGGCGATTTTGATTCGGTCTATGCGATTAGTCAGGAAATCGAAAACGCTATTATCTGTGGTTTGTCTCGCTGTGTACCTCGCGATGTGCAGCGTGCAGGTGAAGCGATTCAAAAAGCAAAGATGGGTCGCGTTCATGTGTTTTGCGCAACGAGTAAGATTCATCGTGAGAAGAAGCTTAATAAAGCCATTGACGAGATCATTCGCATCTCCGTGGAGTCTGTTAAGCAAGCTCGTGAGTATACCGATGATGTTGAGTTTTCCCCGGAAGATGGCTCGCGCACGGAGTTGGATGTGCTTGTGCAAATTACGCAAGCGGTTGTTGAAGCAGGAGCCACCACGATCAACATCCCTGACACCGTAGGTTATGCGGTCCCCCAAGAGTATGGGCATATTTTTAAGTATGTCCGTGAAAAATTGCCTATGCTCGATGAAAAGGGGATTTATCTTTCATCGCATTGTCATAATGATCTGGGCCTTGCGGTCGCTAACTCACTTGCAGCAGTGCAAAACGGTTGTCGTCAGATTGAGTGCACCATCAATGGCATTGGTGAACGTGCAGGCAATGCTTCACTTGAAGAAATCGTCATGGTGATGCGGACACGTAAGGATTATTTCGCCAAGTATACGAACCGTATTGATGCCAAAAAGATTTACTCGCTTTCACGAATGGTCTCTAATTTTACAGGACTTTCGGTCCAGCGAAATAAAGCGATTGTCGGGCAAAATGCTTTTGCACATGAATCGGGCATTCACCAAGATGGCATGCTCAAGGACCGCAATACATACGAAATTATGGACCCCTTGGATGTGGGCATACCTGAAAGCAAACTGGTCTTAGGCAAGCATTCAGGTCGTCATGCTTTCCGTGATCGGTTAAATCAACTGGGCTATCAACCTGACGAGACTTTGCTTCAACGCAGTTTTGAGGCTTTCAAAGCATTGGCTGATAAAAAGAAAGATGTTTATGACGAAGACATCGAAGCGATACTCGATGAGCAGATCGGCCAGACCCGCGTGCTCTGGGAACTGGATCGCTTTCAAGTCACCAGTGGTAGCGGCGTGATTGCTACTGCTACCGTCGTTCTTAAAGATTCCACAGGCGCTAAGTGTACGGAAGCAGCAACGGGCGATGGTCCGATTGATGCAGTCTATTCAGCGATCCAAAAAGCGTCCGGCGTGAAAGTGATATTAGAAGATTACACCACGCGCGGGGTCACCGGCGGCAAAGATGCCCAAGGCGAAGCATCCGTAAAAATCCGCCATGGTGATCGATCCGTACGCGGGCGGGGCCTAAGTACCGATGTCATCGAGGCCGCTGCCAAAGCTTATCTTGCTGCGATTAATCGGATCAAGAGCGCGTCCGAAGCGACAGATTCGGGGGTTCATCTTTGATCAATGGGCTGTGCTTTACTTGATTTGATCAGCACTTAATAGAGCTTGTGCGTGGCGGTGGTTTGGCATCGTTACGCACAAGCTCTTTTCATTTTTAGTTGGGAAAATGATGCGCTGCGACCCGCAGGATTGGGTAACCCATGATGACGAATTGTCTGTTAGAATTCGAGGGTAAAATTCCATCAAAAGACGCATTGAACTGCTTTGAGTGTAATTAAATAACGAAATGATCCTTGCAACGGACTACCTCTAACGCAGGTAGTTAGTATAATTAAACCGTGTTGATAAACCCGCTTTGGAAGGAGTCCAAAGCACCAACCATTTTTTCATGGAGGTATACACTTGACACAAGTGGATGACACCGTTGTTGAGCCTCAAGAAACACCGCAAACCCAGGGGAGTTTCAAAGGTTCACAGAAGTCTTTCGTGTTGGACACCAATGTCCTGCTTCACAATTCTGCTTCCTTATTTATGTTTGATGACAACGAAGTGGTGATCCCATTCGTTGTGCTAGAAGAACTCGATAAGTTTAAAAAATCCAATGACGATGTTGGCCGAAATGCTCGGCAGGTCATCAGGCATCTTGACGCGCTGCGTAAAAAAGGCAGTCTCGTTGATGGTGTTTCATGGAACGGGAATCAGGGGACGATTCGTGTCGAATTTGCGATTGCTAAACGCCCCGTAGCACTAAGTGAAGAGTCGCCGGATAATCGTATTATTGCGGTAGCATGGAATCTGATGCAGGCGGGCAAACAAGACATCGTCATCACCAAAGATGTGAATGTCAGGCTTAAATCTCACTCACTAGGTATTCATACCGAAGATTTCGAAGCGCAGAAAGTTGATGCAGATAGTCTCTTTAGCGGCTTTATTACGCTTAAGGTTGCGACTTCTGTTATTGACATACTCTACGAAGAAAAACAGTTGCCCATTGAGTCGATTCGTGAACATCTAATTCACAAAACCGATGATGGTAAAACCGTGGCAATCTCGCTATGGGCAAACCAGTTTGTTCAGTTGCAAGATGATATGGATGAATCACACACCGGCCTAGGTCGTGTGCTTGGTGATACGGATCATATCATCCCCGTGCATGGCCCGCGTAAGCCGGTCTTTGGTATTTTAGCTCGCAATCTCCAGCAGACCATGGCGATGGATTTGTTGCTGGATGACGATGTGAAACTTGTCTCGTTGTTAGGCTCAGCGGGTACGGGTAAGACATTATTAGCAATCGCAGCGGGCATGCACAAAGTCATCAGCGAGCATCGTTATGACAAGCTACTTGTCGCTCGTCCGATCATGCCTATGGGACGTGATATTGGTTATCTGCCTGGTGATAAGGATGAAAAGTTAGCTGCGTGGATGCAGCCGATTTTTGACAATCTCTCTTACCTGCTCTCGACTCGTAGTGTGGGTTCTCAGCATGCTGAAAGTCATACCACTGAAAACCGTGTGCAGCAGTACATCGATGCAGGTCAAGTGGTGATGGAACCGCTAACTTATATTCGCGGCCGCAGTATCCCGCATCAATTTATGATTGTAGATGAAGCACAAAA
>JAESSU010000132.1 GCA_016763955.1 Phycisphaeraceae bacterium
ACCAAACACTGTGACGTCCACTGTCGGGATTTTATACAGGATTTTATGCTAGCTCTTTATATATTTTATTTTAGTCGTCTTACTAGGCATTTTGGATTCAACGACAATTAGGCTGCTATGTCGAAAATTCTTTTTTCTTGTGCGATTAAATCTTCGGGCGTTTTTTCACGGTTCGCTTTATAGTCCGGGTAGATTTTATCACGAAAGGTCGGGCCTTTGGTGTCGATTGCCATGACCACTAGGTCCGGTTTAACGTCTGTGAGTAACTTGAGCATTATTCCCGCCATGCCAAAGACAGCATGGGTTGGTTCACCGGTAGTGGGGCTGGTCATCCCGCCACGGATGGCAAAGAAGGCTCGAAAAATCTGGGCGTGGCCGTCAATAATGTAAATGGTTTTGGACATGCCGAGATTATAGTCCAACACGCAAAGGACGTTTGAGATTACAATTGTGACAAGGCATCGTAATGCAATGGAGTGCATTTTTTGAATTCAGGACATGTAAAAATACGTGAAGGCCAAGAAGGAGTCTCCGACTGGGATCGTGTAAGGCACGAGCTTTACTATGATGCTCGCAAGGCTGCATGGATTGGCCTGAGTATCAATTTAGCTTTGGCGGTCATCAAGTTCATTGCTGGACTTGTGGGTCAGTCGATGGCGTTGCTTGCCGATGCCGTCAACTCGCTAGGGGACACGATTACCACGACGGTTGTCATCGTTGCAATGAATGTTGCCCGGCGGCCTGCTGACGAAGAACATCCTTACGGTCACACACGCGTAGAAGCCATAGCAGGTAGTAGTGTCGCGATCATTATTGCGGTGGTTGCAGCCTTGACAATTTGGAAATGTTTTGAGTTTTGGGATGCTTCACAGGTCCTCCCGCCAATCTGGACTCTCTGGATTGCTGCTGGGAATGTCATCATCAAAGAATCGTTATATCACTATAAAAAAAGAGTTGGCATGCGCATTGGCTCAAGCGCACTGATTGCCACTGCATGGGATCATCGCTCGGATGCTTTTTGTAGTTTGGCAGTTTTAATCGGTCTGTCAGCAGTTCTCTTTACCGATGGCAAGTATCTACACGCAGATAAATTAGCTGGCATGGTCGTTGGAACCATGATTCTAATTTCATCCGCTAAGTTGTATTTTATGAGTGCCAACGAGCTACTTGATGCTCAAGGTGATGGCTTACTACTCGAAAATATTCGCGTCACTGCGGCCTTGGTTGCGGGGGTCACCGATGTTGAAAAACTTCGTGTTCGCAAAAGTGGCCTAGAGTATTTTGCTGATATTCATGTCCATGTTCCTCCCCAGCTGACGGTTGCAAAAGCACACCGCCTAGGACACGAGGTCAAAGATAAACTTCTGACAACGTATCCTAGATTGCGCGATGTGTTAGTGCATATCGAACCCGATGAACCGCTGGATATCAGTAAGGTTTAGGGCTTAAATTTGGGGTCGTACCAATCCACCGTCCGGCTGTCAGTCGTATTCGCTGCGTCCCATGTATCATCAAATTGATGACGGCCGCCATGCCCATCTGCAAATGAATAATTCGCAGCACCACCATGACGGATCATCGCAAGACTGCTGGGCAAAAGACTGCTATCGACTTCACCGCCACTGCGAGTCATGCTTGTCATCATATTGGTATAGATTGCTGAAATGCCCCAAAACATAGGCATGAAATGATCTTCGTTGCGATCATTGGCAATCTCCGCGAGATTGATTTTTCGAGCGGGGTTCACAATGTCTTCCAACCGAATGCCGTTGTAAGGCATGTGATTACTCGCAAAGTATCCGCTAAAAGCATAGCTCGTAGAACGGGCCCCTGTCCCCCAACTCACGGAGACATCGTTAGGGCATCGGTGAATACCAGAGGTTAAATCAATGTAGCCTTGTGAATTGAGCGTGTCATACCAAGTAAGTGCGCCCATCATGCCCACTGTCGGATAGATCGCTGACTTATGGTCTGCTGAAAATGCTTGCATCCCCATTGCATGTTGACGGATACTTGAGAGGCATTGGGAGGCCTGTGCAGATTTGCGAGCAGAGGCAAGTGCAGGGAGTAAAATACCAATGAGTAAAGCAATAATGGAGATGACCACGAGTAGTTCAATTAATGTAAAAGCATCACGCCCCGGGGCGTTTAAAGTCATTTTCATGAGGTCTGTTTTCCTGTTAGATAGGCAAACGCTCTGTGCAAAGGCACAGCTAACGCAGTTATTTCTGACTTATACGCATCGCGTATTTTTTGTACGCGTCGAACGATTTATAACCCTTTGTAGCGTTTACATTCGCGAGGTAAGTCACGCACGAGTTTTAATCGTGCGTGGTATTAGATACAAATATGAGACAAATCAGCCAACAGGGGGCGCACGTCCCATGACCGGGCTGGTGTATGCACAATGGGTGATCCCCAGTGAACGTTGAGGGGGTGTGATGGCTAACAAGCCCATCGGTAAAAGTGTCAGCAAGGGAGGGTGAGCGACCTGCAAAGTCGCAATGAGCTGACACAGGGCGCATCGTTTACGGTCTTCACGAGAAGGCCGTTTTTTCTCAGATGACGGATTATCAAAATCAAGTTTGCTTAGAGTCCCGCCACGCAGGGCGCAACAGGATTTGATCGCTGAATTACGGGGAGTTCCGGGAAGGACAATTTGCCCACGTTCATGGCTAGGCACGATGATGCCAAGCCATAGACAAAGAAAACCAAGAAACAGGATGCGAAATAGGCGGGAGTTCATGGAGCGTACATGATAAAAAGATCATGCCCCGGTTGCGAGCGATATTCGGGCCTTCTGACTGTGGTATTTTGTCTCACCGTGTGATGCATGACTTAAGATATCTGAGTACTATATTGCTTATGAGCTTTGAAAAAATCCATAACGTGTTTATTGCTTCTACGGCATCGGTTCTCGGTGAGGTTCATCTCGAGCCGGATGTTAACATTTGGTACGGCGCTTCAATTCGTGGGGATGTGGCAGCTATTTATATTGGGAACATGACCAATGTCCAAGACAATGTAACGATTCACTGTGACCACGATGTTCCTAACACCATTGGCAACAAGGTGACCCTCGGTCATAACGCTGTCTGTCATGGCATCGAAATTGGTGATGGTTCGCTCATTGGCATACATGCCACATTGCTAGGCAGAACGCGAGTTGGCAAGCGATGTCTAATTGCAGCAGGGGCAATGCTCCCGCCGGGATTGGTCGTGCCCGATGATCATGTCGTTATGGGTGTGCCAGGCAAAGTTGTGCGTCAAACCACCGATAACGAAAAGCAGTATCTACTCAAACTCCCGCCCCGTTATCTGCAATTAGTGACCAAGCATTATCAAACACCAGAGGATGCGACCGTCAAATCATGGGACGGGAATATGGATTAAGCTATAGCGGTTATAGATACAAAGTGGTCGTGTTAAAGCATATCATTTGTTGCGCATCATGATATATAATTGTTTTTTACATTACAATGTCACTAAAAAGGATACAAGACATGCTCGAAACGCGACCCACACACGGTGACTCAGATTGGTTTGTCAAAGACCGCTTTGGCATGTTCATTCACTGGGGGCTCTACGCCTTGCCTGCTCGTCATGAGTGGATCAAGAATCGTGAAGAAATCTCGGATGAAGATTACGAGATGTACTTCAAACATTTTGATCCTGATCTTTATGATCCTAAAATCTGGGCCAAAGCCGCTGCCGATGCGGGCATGAAATACTTCGTGATCACCACCAAACATCACGATGGCTTTTGTCTCTGGGACACCAAACTCACAGACTACAAAGCCACCAACACGCCCTATGGTAAGGACGTGCTGCGTCCGATGGTCGAGGC
>JAESSU010000011.1 GCA_016763955.1 Phycisphaeraceae bacterium
CCAGCGAACCGGATGCTTCACCTTTGACACTTGCAGAGGTCGGCAGACTCATTGGCGTGACCAAAGAACGTGTCCGTCAAATTCAGAACAAGGCACTAAAGAAAATTCGCGTCACACTCGAAGGCGATTATTTGCGATAAGCTTTACCTGGCATATATAACTTTTATTCAAAATATCCCATCGCAAATAAAACATTTAATCCGCAGGCTCAAGCACAACTTGACCTGCGGTTTTTTTATGGCTGCTAATCACCAATGACTTTGTCCTGTAACTTGTATACAGGGTGGTTGCTCTAAAAAGCTCAACCCGTTTTTATCGTAGACCAAATCAGCCCCCGCAAAGGGACTTTCCTAGATGTTGCATTTGCTGCTGGGCAATCGACATGACATGCTTTACACTGTCAAACATTCATGCTCGACATTCGCGAACAATTAAAATCCTGTGGCAAAAACGTCAACATCGACAAAACCGCCCACATCCATGCCCCGCACCGTTTAACAGTTGGCAATGATGTCACCATCATGCCCGGCTTTCATCTGCAAGACGAACTACGCATCGCAAGCATTGGCAACCATGTCACGTTCTATCCCAATTGCTTTATCCAAGGCAGTGGCGAACTGGTGATTGAAGATCACGTCACCTTCTACCCGGGCGTTTACCTCTCCGTGGGAAACAAAGAAAATAGCCTAATTCACATCGGACATCACAGCCACTTTGCCCCCTACGCAGTCCTCTATGGACATGGGAGCTTGCGGATTGGCCCCTACTGTAACATTGCAGCCCATACCGTCTTCTCCACCGTCGGACATGATTATCATACGAAAGCTCAACTCATGGCTGATGCGCCTACGATTACAGGCCCCATCACCCTTGAAGAAGACGTTTGGATCGGTGCCAACGCAACCATAATAGCCAACACGCATATTGCTAAAGGCACCGTCATCGGAGCCAATGCAGTCGTCACCCATGACACCCAATCACGAGGAATTTACATCGGTGTACCAGCCCGTCACACACGTAACCGGTAAAACAAAAAAATACCCCAAGCACAGTGACTGTGATTCGAGCTTTTTTTTGATAGAATACTTCCACATCACCCCGCCCAATACTGCCAACCCATAACAAGACCATCCCATGAATTCAAAACCCAACGAATGTCTAATTGAAGTTAAAAAAAACCACGAGGGCGTGGTACTCATCAAACCTCTTGGAGCCTATCTCACCGGGCAAGCGTGGGTTGAAAAACTCCGCTCGGTCATTGATGACATCATCGAAAGACGCAAAAACCCACGCGTGATTCTGAACATGAGCATGGTCGAACATCTTTCCTCAAGTCTCATCGGCGAACTGATCGGCACCTACCGTAAAATGGAGCGAGCCAAAGGACAACTATGCATTGCAGCAGTCCAACAATCCGTCAATGAAATTTTCCACATCACCCGCCTGCATCAATCCTTCCAGATTCAAGAAACACTCGAAAAAGCAGCCGCAAGTTTTGATTCCTAATCTACATTGAACCTTCAACGCTAATCGCATTTTTTTCTGCCAGACGCATCCCCTAATAGTCGTCTTGGGTATTTATTCACATAGCAGTTAATAATGCAAGTTGATTAACGAACCTGTCAGGATAGAAAACACATGCCCCTAGTTACAAATAACAACCTCGACAAATCCCACGATTCGAGTAAAAAACCAAAAAACAACTCGCTCCTCTGCTGGATCATCGCAATTGTTTTGCTAACGACCGTCAGTGCGGTGGTCTGGAGAAAATATCTGAGGGAACATTTTGTTGTTGTTCGCTGGGCACAGGTCGAACCGGGCTTGTACCGCAGTAGTGAGATGAGCCGTTCCATGTGTGAATACATGCTAAACAAACATGGCATTGAGGTCATTATCTCACTGGGGGCCGACATCCCCGGTGATCTAGACAAATTGCCAGAGCAAGAGGCATCAGCCAAACTTGGCATTGACCGAACTGCGATCGAAATGTCCGGCAACGGAACCGGGACGATTGAAAGTTATGTTCAAGCATTGACCTTATTGGTCAAAGCAAGACAGGCAAACAAAATCGTTTTAGTCCACTGCGGTTCAGGGACACAACGCACAGGCGGCGTGATCGCCTGTTACAAAATGCTCACTCAGAATGTACCACCCGATCAAGCGCGGGCTAACATGGAGTCATTCGATTTTTCGGCTAGTGGCAATCCGATCCTCTTGCCTTTCCTCAATAAAATCATGCCCCAGTTGGCCAAGCAATTAAAAGCTGACAACGTGATTGATACCCTCCCCGACCCCCTACCCGTATTGGCGGAGTAAACAGCGCTGCTTACTGCAAATCCTTCTGAACTGATTCACAATCAAACGGCACAATGGCGGCCTGTTCTGATCGTCATGTTGTTTATAGTGCTTATGCATCTGTGGCAACTAGGCTCCCCCCCCTTGTCAGGAACCGAAGGCCATCGCGCCCTCACTGCACACCAGATGGTAACCCGCGGAGACTGGCTGACCCCACATCTGTGGGACAATGTCTATCTGCGTAAACCACCGCTGCAATACTGGTTCATCGCAATACTTGAAGTCATCACCGGGCAGACTGGCACATGGATATGGCGGCTGCCTGCCGTCTTATGCAGCGCGTTACTTGGGGGCATCATCGTCCGATTCACCTCGCGTCATGCCGGGGGAATTGCCGGCTGGTGCAGTGGCTTGGCCTATGTGTGTCTGATCCCCTTATGGCTCCAAAGTCGAGCTGCTGATATTGATGCCGCCAACACGTTCTTCTCAGTGCTCGGAGCATTGGCCTTGGTTGAACTTCAGGATCCCAACAGCAGCCCCAGACAAAACATCACACGCATGGCTCTGGTTTTTCTAGGGACTTCTGCCACACTGATGCTCAAGGCCCAGGCGGCCATGCCGATCATTGTTGCCGCGTGGATCGGTCCATGGTTGATGCACCGCAAAATCAATCGCAAACCTTGGGACTGGCGATTATGGGCACCAATCCTACTGGGCGTATTACCTTTGGCAATCTGGATGGGAATGATTTACCAGCAATTCCAAAACCAGATACACATGGCTGACACACGAGGGCTAAGCGAGATGGCCAACAATGTCACTGGCCAAATTGTGGATTACTTTCGAGCCCTGCTCTTACCTGTACAGTTGTTTGCCTTTAGCCTGCCCATATCACTATGCCTTATGCGATTTCCCAATTGGCTTGCGAAAGCCCATACACCCCAGACAAATGCAACGACTGTTTGTCGAAATTTATTCACGACGATTCTGTTTGCCACACTGATTTACGTGTTGACAGCAACACATAACCCTCGCTATGGCTATCCGATTTTGCCCCTGTTATGTCCTATCGCAGGCATCATGCTCAAAGACTGGATGACCGGGCAATTAAATGTCACAGAGCTAAATCGTTTCACAAAAATCATCGGCATATTTCTGTGGAGTCTAGTGATCCTTCACGCTGTTCTGGCGGGCATGCTCATCTGGCAGCATGGGGTACAAGTCTTGCTCATTCTGAGCGTGATCATCGCGTTTATCAGTGCCGTCAAAAGTGAAATTCATCTGCGAAGAAAGCAGTCAGGACGAAGCCTGATTTTTCTGGCAGTTACCCTTGCCAGTCTTACGATTCCTATCTCGGAAAATCTGAATTTTAAGAAGCAACGGGGTGGTTATATGGCTGCCGCGGCACTTATTGAAGAGACTCAGACGGAACCAGAACAAATCGTGCTGGCCCGTAAAGTTGCTTATGACCAGCCGGAATTGTTCTATTATGCCGGTCGCAGTACTTCTGCTTTACCACGTGACATCCAGACGTTGCTGCAAACGTATACGCAAGCCACACTGGTGTTACATGCCTCTGAATACGACGTGATGGGCGAATCGTTAGCACCTTACATCACCAGTAAAACCACCATCGACATGCATGGCAAGACAAGACTATGGGTCGTGAAGATCAATGCCAAGCAAACAACTCCGGCCCTTGTCAGACCGTAAACAACAACAAAAAAACGGTGGGGCCATTTACGGTTTTTTGTAAAACGGCAGCGCCACAACTTCACCGTCAATGGTTTTGCCATTATCAAGAGCCACACTAAGTTTGTTCCCCAGTTCTGACTCAGCGACATCCACATAAGCCATCGCAATGGGATACCCTAATGTTGGTGACAGGCAACCGCTAGTGACATGACCCACTTTTTGATCACCCTTCACAACCGACATATCCTGTCGCGGAGTCCGTTTGCCTTCAAACTTGAGCCCCACACGTTTTTGCTTTAGCCCCGCAGCTGCAATCGCTTGAAGGGCTTGGAGCCCGATGAAGTTTACACCGCGATCTAGTTCACTTTTATTTAGGGTCACTGCAAAATCCAAACCCGCTGTAAGCGGATCAATCGTCTCTGACAGCTCGTGGCCGTACAGGGGCATCCCCGCTTCTAAACGTAAGGTATCGCGTGCAGCAAGTCCCACGGATGCCATCACATTTTCTTGGGCATCAGGGGATTCTTTAACCAGTAGCTTGAGCGCTTTATCAGCCATTGCCGCGCCCATGATCACTTCCACACCATCTTCGCCGGTGTAGCCTGTACGGCTGATTGTCATCTTCAAAATCAGCAGATTTTTTTCGCAGAATCCGTAGCGTTTAAGCATGGGAACTTCACGAGAAAATTCGCCAATTTTTTCCATCACACGCGGCCCTTGCAACGCAACCATCGCAGTTGATTTAGTCTGATCATCAATCTTGACGACCATGTTTTCATCTTGGGCAACTTTTTGCAGGTGAGCAAGAATCTTCTCACGATTTGAAGCATTCACCACCAACATGTAATGGCCGGTGTACTTGTAGAGAATCACATCGTCCATGACTCCCCCTTGTTCATTACACACCAGACTGTAGCGACAGGTTTTTTCTACCATATCGGTGATGTATCGGGTTAGTACACGTTCAAGTAGCCGTCGGACATGCCTGCCGGAAAGTTTGAATCGTCCCATGTGAGACACATCAAAAAGTCCGCCCCGCTCTCGCACTTGTTTGTGTTCTTCAATAACCGATCCAAAAGAGATGGGCATTTCCCAGCCTGCAAAATCAACAAACTTAGCGCCACGATCTGAATGAAATTTATAAAATGAAGTTCTCAGCAAAACGGTGCCCTTTTTATGGTCATTTATCAGTCTTAATAGGTCATCATCGTATCAGGTATCTATAGCCGTGAGCAAATGACTGTAAAGCCTTGACAGGCCCCTTGGGTCTGAATAACTCATCAGGCAAATCACCTTTTAGCACTTGTGGGTTACTTATAACACATCAAAAACAAAATCTTACTCAGAAACAGGTTCTCCCGATTAAGAGGAGGTCGATTATTGACGATGACAGCTCATGGATAAGCGTACGTTTTTGATCTGTCATGATGACGGAGATTTACCTGTCGTCAATAAACTTGCCCTGTTGCTTTTGTACGCGGCGTTTTTGTTTTAGACATCCAAAGCGTTTTGGGCGCGGTCAAAATCATACCTGAGGGGTATGTTTGTGAGTCAAAAATAAGTCCGCAAAGTAGAGAGAAAAACTGATGGATCAAGCAGAAATTAAAAAAACAGAGATATGGGATGACGCAAAGCAATTGTCTATTCTTGTTGATCGGGCAACTCAATGTGATGATCGTCTTGCTAAGGTGCTGTTTGAATCATCCATTCAGACCCTTGAAGACCAACAGGCCGCACAAGCTTATCGCGACCGCATCAACAATGTCCTGCTAAAGCCTGTCGATCAATCACCGGCCCCTGAGCAACAGATTGACATTCAGCGGCAGTCCGCTCCCCCTACTGACACACCTCGCTTGCGAGCTCCTAGGCCTGTGGTTCTCTACGAAGATCCACTCAATTACAAAATTCCCAATCCAAGTAGCATTACTCAGATGTCCCCTGAGCGATTAGATCAAATTGATGAACAAATTAATCAGTCGCGGGACTCAGCCATCTTCAGGGAAGAAGTCCGTCACGAATTGTTCAAACCCCTGGTAGGCCTTGTCGCATGTATTGCCCTGATCGCTTTCATTGGTACATCTGCCTATCTCAATAGCTGGATTGGCAGCCCTCAAAAAGCATCTGCAAAATCAGCTGTAATGACACCGGATATTAACGCGTCACCAACTCCTCTTACGGATACGGCCACTAAACTGGCAGGCAACGCTATCTCGTCTAAGCCCTAACGCCCTTGGCTATCACTCAAATAATCATCCGCTGCCAAGTCTAACAATGCAGCGATTTTTATATCCATCAATCATGTCACAAATAACTTATACGCATCGCGTCTA
>JAESSU010000133.1 GCA_016763955.1 Phycisphaeraceae bacterium
CAGCTGTGATTTCCAAATCATGTTTTGCTTCGACAGCTTGATGTAAGCCATGTTGCCACTGGCGGTCTTCCATAAATCGGCCGGAGTATTCATCGACAATGACGATTTTGTCTTCAACAATGTGGTATTGATCCCCAGTGTGATAACAGTGTTCAGCAGTTAAGGCTTGCTCCACCATTTCATCACGCCGACGTGGCGACCGCCAAAAGGCTTTATCTTTATCGTCTTCATCAGAGAGCAAGTCTTCAAGATTGTCATACCCCTCGTCTGTCATTTTTACGCGACGTTTACGATGCTCAACGATAAAGTCTTCATTCGGTGCTAACTGTAACGCCAACTCGCGTGCTCGGACATACAGCGGGGCCTGATCATCCGTCCCACGGTTATTTGCAATGATCAACGGCGTGACCGCTTCATCAATCAATACCGCATCTAGTTCATCAATCACCGCCGCATACAGGCCCGGAACCAAGATACTTTCAGCAGCGCTAGACCCCATGCGTGAACCGTAGGTTTTCCATCTAGCAGAAATAGGATCAAGAATCCTGCCAAGTTTAAGCTCATCACGAAGCCAATCCGCAACCAGTTCTTTTTGTGTCAAATAGACAATCGGCAAACGGTAGAGTGCTTTTTTTTCTGACTCTTGGGTCTCACCGGTAATCCCACGAGCCGTCAAACCACATCGCCTGTAAATCGGCATGCGACTTTCCGCATCACGGTTAGCAAGATAATCATTGACTGTAATCACATGCACAGGTCTGCGCAACCACGCGAGTAAAGTCGCTCCTAAAGAGCATGTCAACGTCTTGCCCTCGCCGGTGACCATTTCAATAATCTGCCCATGGAAAATCGCCAAAGCCCCCATGACCTGAACCTTGTACGGATACTCGCCTAACTCACGGCGGGCGACTTCACGCACAGCAGCGGCTCCTGCGACTAATTGCTTGTCATCGACATTGCGACGCGCAAAAATATCGCGAATTTCAAGAATTCGTTCATCAAGCTGAGCATCGGACATGTCCATAAAATGCTGCCCAAGGAGCAATACCTCGTCAGCTTGTTTGTTTAGGAAGGACATTCCCTTGCGAGATTTTTTGATTCGAGTAATCCAACGTCCAGCCTTAGCATCAATACCACGTGGCTGATCGACATGCCTCCGGCGAATCCGCAGTGTCGTCCAAAGGGCAATATCAGATTCAACAGGTGTCTGGCTCATTTTTTTCGGGGGTGTTGTGTGCGGGATTTAGGGGGTCACGGCAGGATGTCTATCATACCTAAATCACACGCGTAGGCACAATATGTTTTAGGACTCAAGCATCGCCTAGTCGATGACCTGTCAGATGCATAAAGACATCCTCAAGTGTGGGCTGTCCCACTGAAATACGTTTGATCTGATCACCCAATGCCGAGCCGATCTGAGCGACATGTGTCGGGCCATTTTCAATTTCCAAAAGCAGCTTGCCATCAATGAGGCTTAGTGGTTTATCTGGGTACATCTGGGCAAGGGCACTCTGCAAGGATGAGATGGAATTGGCATGATGAGGGTCGATTTGAATCACGTCGCCACCAATTTGTTGTTTAAGATGATCTGGCGTGTCCACCGCGACAAGATCACCCAGATGCATAATGCCCAGTTGATCACATTTTTCCGCTTCGTCCATTAGATGCGTGGTCAGCAAAACCGTAATCCCCATGTCTTCACGCAACATGCAAAGATGTTGCCAGATATCACGACGTGCAGCAGGATCCAAACCTGTTGAGGGCTCATCTAAAAGCAATATTCGTGGCTGATGCAGCATGGCTTTGGCGATCTCTACGCGACGCTTCATGCCCCCTGAAAAAGAGTCTATAAAATCATTGGCACGGTCGATGAGGTTCACCGTTGCTAGCGCATCGACAGCTTGTTTTTTGAGGTCATTGCCTGATAGGCCATAAAGTTGGCCATGGTAAATCAGGTTTTCCATCGCGGTGAGTTTGTCATCTAAACTCGGAGATTGAAAGACCACACCGAGTTGCTGACGAACATGCTGAGATTGGGTTTGCACATCAAAACCACAGACGCGGACACTGCCACTGGTGGGCGTAAGGAGCGTGCTAAGAATTTGAAAGAGCGTGCTTTTACCGCTGCCGTTGGGGCCCAGAATGCCAAAAATCTGTGCTTCTTGAACCTGCAAAGACAGATTCTTAACCGCAGTGATTGAATCGGTGGGAACCTGCTGCTGTTTGGCTTTACGGCTCAAACGGCGGGAGGGATAAACATGCTTTAAATTTTGAATATCAACTGCAAACGATTTGACGTTAACGGATGAATTGTCTTGCGACATCAAGCTAGATGGGTTCATGAACAATGCTTCTCTTTCAATTACACCATCTGATCAAGCAGCATGGCAATAAACACAGCGGGTAAATAAACCAGTGACGAAAAAAATGAAAAACGGGCACTCTGACGATTCCGTCGAATAGCCATTCGAATGGTTGTTAGTAGATAGAGTACACCCAAAACCAGAGCACATACAAAATACCCTGTCCCCGCAACGCCTACAATCGTAGGAGACAAGCCAATGGGCAACAGCACCGCAGCGCCGAGCATTGCTTGACGAAACGTACTTTTACCCGTTGGATCTTCAACGGGTAAAACTTGTATGCCTCCCCGAGCATAGTCATCACGGTACAGCCATGCGATCGCTAAGAAATGGGGCAATTGCCACATAAACATAATCGCAAATAACAGCATCGCTGAGGGGGTGACTTGAAGTGTCGCGGCTGCGGCGCCCATCACTGGGGGCAAGGCTCCGGGGATTGCGCCGATAATCGTGGAAATACTATTAACCCGCTTCATAGGGGTATACACCAAGCAGTAACTAATGATAGTTCCTGCTGAGAGTACCGCAGAGAGCCAGCCACATTGGAGCCAGAGTACCACGACCCCCATCGTCGCAAGCACGATGCCAATAACCCATGCGGAGACCGGGTGTAACCGCTCAGTTGGTAGGGGCCGTTGTGCTGTGCGAGGCATCAGTGCATCGGTGTGTTTTTCAATGACTTGGTTAAGTGCGCTAGCCCCCATACAAGAAAGCGCAACACCTAATAACATCCATAGCAAGATGCCATGCTGTAGTTCCCAGACGCTTGATAAACTGCTGATTTCCAGTACTTCACGCGATGCCATAAAAAAACCAATACTGGCTGTAATCATGACCATCATGGTGATGCGCACTTTGGCCAGAATCATAAAATCGGCACGGCTTGGAATCAGTGGCATATCGCTAGCTTTCATCACAGAGATTGCATTGGCAGATGCTTGTGTCATGCAATCACTCCTGTGGCTGTTTGAGATAATGAGTTGTTATTTTCTGCTTGTTGTTTTGCGAGATATTTTAATCGCATCATGCGAATTTGAACAAGCGTTACCAGCCCCAACAATGTCGCGCCCGTGACTTGATGAATCGTTGCAATCTCAGGATGTTTACCACTCCAGATAACCAACATGCCTAACCCCAATTGGATCACCAGTAAAAGTAAGACGCCGATCATCGGCTTTGATAAACTCGAGATGGATGGGAAAAATCCCCGTAAACTTTTAAGTAGCAACCCCACGTGAATCACCACAACCAATGCCCAAAAGCGATGTCCCATATGTAAATGAACATGCCAAAGTGTAAAATGCACGACATCTCCATTGGTATCATGTTGAATATTTTCAGGCATGGAATCAATCGCGATGTCCAACGATTCCTGAGACATCGGCGGCAACCAACTGCCATAAAAAGTCGGGAAGTCAGGCACGCTTAATCCCGCACCACTATGACGCATTGCAGCACCAAGAGACAATTGAATTAACAACACAAAAAGCAAAATCCAACCCAAACGAATCGGCTTGCTAAACTGCGATTTTTGGAACTGAGCAGGGGGGCTCTGATTCCATCTCTTGCCCGTGACAGCTGCTGCAAGGATTAATAAGCAAAAATAGACTTGTCCTAAAATCCCGTGAACAATCCCAAATCGCCAATCCATTTCAGTCACGCGAATGCCACCTAAAACGCCTTGGATGATAACCATCACAAGCAGCAAGGTTCCCAACCAGCTCACCCACCGATGGCTCTTTTGTGTTCCCCACATCCAAACACAAAGGATGATTGCTAAAACACCAATCCCACTAGCCCAAAGTCGATGCGTGTGTTCCCAGAAGACATCACCTTTCCACATTGAAATGGGAAAGAGAAACATATTATAGTTATAAGTGTTAGGCCAATCCGGGACAGACATGCCTGCACCTTTGCTCGTAACCGTGCCCCCAAGGATTAGTAAACAAAAGGTCATCAACACACTAAACACACAAAACAGGTGTAAAAACAAGCGATTCTTTGGAACCGTCAATGTATTTGGAGTTGTTAAAGTTTCTGGTGTTGTCATGATTTTTATCGTGGCTCTGTTTATAAATAAAAAATCTTGCGTATCAAAAATACTGCTTAACATAACATTGTAGCGAGGATTGAAACATTAAGCATCAAAAGACTCAAATCAAAGTTTACTTCTCAAAACGTCAATCGCACTTGCTCCAAGCATGTTTCTCGTTACAATGTGATTAATGATACTTAGCACGCCCATTATTATTGCAATTATTCCGACTCAGCCGCCAACGCGGTAGGGCCTGTGCTGCTACTCTGAACTTCAAACAGATCACACAACCCTGCTGCAAAGCAGGGTTTTTTTGTTCCCTTATTGCCCGCCTTGTTCACTATTGGAAAAACGCATCATGACAAACCAACAACCGACACATGTCGAAATTTACGATACGACGCTCCGAGATGGTACTCAAGGACAAGATGTCAATTTGTCACTGGTTGATAAACTCAAAATCACCGAACATCTAGACACCCTCGGTGTAGATTATATTGAAGGAGGCTATCCACTGTCCAACCCCAAGGACGTGGCTTACTTTCAACAAGTCCAAGAACTAAAGCTCAAACATGCCAAGGTCTGTGCTTTTGGCATGACACGACGACGGGGCATCACAGCTGCCCAGGATGTGGGGATGCAATCTCTGGTCAATTCTGGAGCCCCGATCGTTACCATCGTCGGCAAGACTTGGGACTTGCATGTTGATGAAGTCCTGCGTGTTAGCCGTGAGGAAAACTTGGAAATGATTCGTGACTCGGTTGCGTTTTGCAAACAGTCGGGCGTTGAAGTTTTCTATGATGCGGAACACTTTTTTGACGGCTTCTTTGCCAATGAAGCCTATGCCCTGCAAACACTGCAAGCCGCTTTAGACGGCGGGGCGACGCGACTTATTTTCTGTGATACCAACGGCGGATCATTACCCAGCCGAATCATGCAAACGATCAAGAAAATTCAAACATCACTGAATTTAGGTTCAGATGTAAAGCTCGGTATCCATACCCACAATGACAGCGGCCTGGCAGTTGCCAACTCCTTAGTCGGTGTCGAAGCAGGTTGCATCCAAGTGCAAGGCACAATCAACGGCCTAGGCGAACGCACCGGCAACGCAGACCTGCTCACCGTAGCAGCTAATCTCCGACTCAAATCCAGCGGGCGCTTTACCTGTCTGTTTGAAAACGCCTTAACAAAACTCACCGAAACCAGTCGCTACGTCTATGAACTGGCAAATCTCACCCCCGTCTCCGGCCAGCCCTATGTCGGTAGCGGCGCGTTTGCTCACAAAGGAGGGATGCATGTCCATGCAGTCCAACGTGTGCCTCACAGCTATGAACATGTCAACCCCGAATCCGTGGGCAATAGCCGCCGAATACTTGTTAGTGAACTCTCGGGCGCAAGCAACATCGCAGCGACACTAGGCAAAAAGTTTAACATCGCAGACAACAAAGAAATGCAGCGCAAGGTCCTTGAAAAAATACAAGACCTCGAACATCAAGGTTATCAATTTGAAGCCGCACAGGCGAGCTTTGAATTGCTGCTGCATGATCTAATGGGAACCAAAAAAACCTTCTGGGATTTGGATCACTATCGTTGTGTCATTCTCAAGCGTGATCAAGAACAGTCTTCCACCGAAGCCATCGTTAAACTCCAAGTCGAAGGGAAAATTGAACACAATGTCGCTGAAGGAGATGGCCCGGTTAATGCGCTCGACGCTGCTTTGCGCAAGAGCTTGCTACCTCATTACCCGCAGATTGCTAATGTGCATTTAGAGGACTACAAAGTCCGCGTCGTTAATCCCACCGCAGAGTCCGCAGCCAAGGTCCGCGTCGTCATCACTTTCCGCATAGAACACAACGGCAAACGTGAAACCATCAGCACCATCGGCGTGAATGAAAATATCGTCGACGCATCATGGCAAGCCATCACCGATGCACTAACGTACCATTTGATGGAAACCACAGCGGAAGTCTAAACATCGCTGCATCACTGTAAAAAAATTGGTAACTGTTTTTCTATCGTGTCTATTGGGGCACATGTACAAGGCCGATACCAATCGTGCGGCCGGAATCCGGGCCACCTATTAGTTCTTGGGTTTGATGTTCTATTTTTAGTTCATTCCAAAAACGATCAACATGAATATCCGAATCATCAGGACGATGTAGGATGTCATGGAGCCCAATTATCCCACCGGGTCGAACCAGTTGGCTGTATTGTAAAAAGTCGGTCTTAACACCCTCGTAAGTGTGGTCCCCATCGATAAACAGAAAATCGAGTTGCTCGCCATTAAAAATCTGATTGACAATTTGCAACGTTTGAGGACTATGCGAGTCAGCCCGTTGTAAGTGCAGCTTCTGCTGTGAACGAGCAAATGACTGATAAAATGGTGTTTTGGATTCAGGATACCCGCCACCATATTTCCCGCCAGGTAAATCCACGCTAACGATCGTCGCGTCATCCATGCTAGCTTGTGCCCATAGATAAAGTGAACCACCGCGAGCAGTCCCTATTTCAAGCACACGCTTAGGACGCAATTGGCATACGTTTTCGTACAAGGCCTTGATCTCATCAATATTTTGACGCGGAGCTATCTTACGAAACAGGCCCTTGCCTCTAAATTGAAAGGGCACCTCAAAGCGTTCAGACTGACTCTGATACTTTTTTCGAGATTTTGCAGTTGCGATAAGGCATGTTTGCGATGTGAAGTGGCAAACATCAAGGAGTTTAAGTACTTAAAGGTATTCATGTAGAGTAGTATCCCCGTGTCCCTAAGCACTGTCAAACCCGTCCAACGATACCCATCAGGTCTCTTTTGTTCGCGTTGAAAACGCTTTGGATACCTAAAACAATATCCGGTGATCGTAGAAACAGAGGTGAATGTCAAGTGATCATAAGTCGGTCACGATGTACATACAGGCTATGAGCCCATAGCAACATGCCAGTCTTGGTATCGTGCCGAGGTGCATAGATGTTGTACAAATCGAATCCATGTTCACGAAGTAACAGATCGATATCACTAAAAAGTGCCGCACCTTCGTATAACGGGTTGATGAATACTTCGCTGTAAATGGCTTGAACACCACTATCGAGTAATTCACCTGCCCCTTTTAAAGCCTTTAGTTCAGCACCTTGAATGTCAAACTTCATTAATTGGACATCGGGCTTACCTTGTTCATGCCACCAAGTATCAAGCGTGGTCACAGGCACCTTGATCACACCTTGAACTTTAGCACTATCGCCATACCGATTATGTAGCATTGCATTGGGCTTAAACATTGAGACATTGCCTGGTGAAACTGTATTTTGCAATTCCAGTTCGCCGGATTGATCTGATAATGCCACATAAAATGGATGAAATCGGTTATTCTGATTTTGCTTTGCACCAAGCGTTTGTGCGTAAATTGGGTTGGGTTCAAATTGGTAAACTTGCGCATCAGAGAATCGCTTAAGCAGCCGTTGACCCACTCTCCCGTCGCTGGCACCTGCATCAATAATCCCTGTAATATTCTGATCCTTAAGCAGTTTAGATAGAATTTGATAAGGGTCGTCTAGCGTGTAAAGATTGCCTTTACCTCGGTAGAGTGTGCGGCGAAGAAATTCACGAAATAATTTTGCCATGCGATGATCTCGTTGTACTTTGTTCTCAAGTCAGTGATTTGATTGTGAGTCTGTGTTGAATCCGATATTGATGATTTTAAAGTATACTACGGGACTATGAGCTTGACCAACACATCAACACCCTCCCAACCCCTTCGAATTGCGGCCGTGACGCGTAAGCCACAATCAGCGAGCTATGCTCAGCGTGTGTTGGGCTATCTCCCACTTTTAGCAGAGCAGAATATTCAAGTCACACCCTTTACACTGCCTAAGGGATTCATTGGTCAACACCGTTTTTTGACGACACTTAAGCAGTTTGACGCGGTGTGGTGGCATCGCCATCAATTAACATTCCCGCACCTGTCTCGTTTAAAACGTCATGCTCGTGTTTTGGTTTTTGATTTTGATGATCCGGTCATTTTCTCTTCGAAAAATGGCGGCGAAAATTCAATGACTCGACAAATTCGTTTTAGTCGATTGCTCAAACAATGCGATGCAGCATTGCCTGCTAGCGAGTACTTAAAACAATTAGCATTGCCATATTGTTCACAGACAACCATTATGCCCATGGCCATTGATCTGCCAGACAATCCAACAGCAGACCGAGAGAATGCGGACAAGGTTCAACTGCTCTGGCTCGGCTCACGCAGTACACAGGTTTATCTTGATCTAATTCGGCCGGCACTAGAACAGATTGGCAGTCTCGGCTTGCCGATTCAACTGCGACTTGTTGCCCATGAACCGATGGTTTTTGGCAACTTGGAAGTTGATTTCCGCAAATGGTCGCCGCAACAGCAAGACAAGGCTTTGCGTGAATGTCACATTGGCTTATGCCCAATGCCTGACACCAAATGGACTCGCGGCAAGTGTCCCTTTAAAGTGATCCAATACATGGCTCACGGATTGCCTTGGATCGGCTCTGCTGTGGGAGAGAATGTGACATCAGCAGGTGATCCGCTTAAGCAACCTACCGGACTCTGTGCTGATCGTATCGAGCAGTGGTGTGATGCCATTACGCAACTGGTTTCTGATGCATCTCTTCGCCACAATATGGGACAAGCTGGAATCGGACATGTGAAGTCTCATCATGATCGAAAGCAACTTGCTCTGGCCCTTGGCAACTTTTGGCATCAAATTTGTGACCGCCAAACCACCTAAAATAAAAACCCCGCGATCATTAATGACCACGGGGGTTTTTATTGATATCAATTTAGCATCAGTCAAAAATTATTCTTTGACTTCATACTCAGCGTCGATGACATCGTCATCAGCGTTACTTTCTGGAGCGGCATCGGTTGCATCAGCAGCATCACCGCCGCCAGCAGATGCTTGTTCAGCTGCCATCTTTTCGTAGACGGCCTTGCCCAATTCCTGGGAGACTTCACCTAGTTTGGTGATGGCTTCTTGGATGGCTACGGTGTCTTCACCTTTAACTTTTTCTTCCAGATCGGTGATTGCTTCTTCGATCTGTGTTTTAATCTCATCAGTGATCTTTTCTTCGTGTTCCTTTAATTGCTTGCGGGTTTCAAAGACCATGTGTTCACCTTGATTACGAGCATCGATGAGTTCACGCTGCTTCTTATCTTCATCAGCATGAGCTTCGGCATCTTGCTTCATCTTTTCAATTTCTTCCTCAGATAAACCTGAGGAACCCTTGATTTCAATGTTCTGCTTCTTGCCTGTGCCTTTGTCCGTCGCGGTGACATTGAGGATGCCGTTGGCATCAATTCCAAATTCGACTTCAATTTGTGGCAAGCCCCGTGGTGAAGATGCAATGCCTGTTAGGTCAAAGCGGCCAAGCGTTCGGTTGCCGCTTGCTAGTTCACGTTCACCTTGAAGCACGTGGATCGTCACAGAAGTCTGATTGTCCGCGGCTGTGGAGAAGACTTCATTCTTGGAACTTGGGATCGTGGTGTTGCGTTCGATGAGCTTAGTCATCACGCCCCCCATGGTTTCGATACCCAAAGACAGAGGGGTCACATCTAGGAGCAGGACGTCTTTGACATCGCCTTGAAGCACGCCCCCTTGAATCGCAGCGCCAATGGCAACCACTTCGTCAGGATTGATGGACTTATTAGGGTCTTTGCCAAAGAGTTCTTTGCAGATTTCCTGAACCTTAGGAATACGTGTTGAACCGCCGACGAGAACCACTTCGTCGATCTCGGACTTTTTGAGTCCTGCATCTTCGATGGCTTTGAGAACTGGCGTGCGAATACGATCAAACAACGAACCACATATCTGTTCGAACTTGGATCGGCTGATTGTGATCTGTAAATGCTTAGGGCCAGTCTGCGTTGCGGTGATGAACGGCAGATTGACGGTGGTTTCATTGGTAGTGGAGAGTTCGCACTTGGCTTTTTCAGCAGCTTCTTTAAGACGCTGTAATGCCATGGGGTCTTCACGCAGATCAATGTCTTCGTTGTTTTTGAATTCATCCGCTAGGAAATTAATCAGAGCTGCGTCCCAGTCATCACCGCCAAGGTGGGTATCACCATTGGTTGAGAGTACTTCAAAGACGCCATCACCGATGTCGAGGATGGAGATATCAAAGGTGCCGCCACCTAAGTCGAAGACTGCGATTTTTTCGTTGGCTTTTTTATCCAAGCCGTATGCCAAAGCAGCAGCGGTGGGTTCGTTGATAATTCGCTGAACATTAAGTCCTGCGATCTGACCGGCTTCTTTGGTGGCTGTACGTTGAGAATCGTTAAAGTAAGCAGGCACGGTAATGACTGCGTTTTCTACTTTTTCACCCAGATAATCTTCAGCCGTCTTCTTGAGTTCCTGAAGCACCA
>JAESSU010000134.1 GCA_016763955.1 Phycisphaeraceae bacterium
CTAACTCAGCGAGTTGAATGTTCGCTAGATGGGGCAAAGGTGAAACCTCGGGGAACGTAAAGAGCAATACTAATCGCTTAAAATTCATCACCGCTGCTTCACGCTGCTGCCTAGCACCTGCTGCATCACTTTCGCGTAAACGAATCTGCACCAACTGGCGATGAAGCTCGCCACTGTCATACAACGCTTGGCAGGCAATGCGCGTCTGCGATGCTGCGATAAGACTTTCATACTCATCTAATGCTTCATTGTGACGATTGGCTTTGGCAAGTGTCCGGGCAAGTTCAATGCGTGCTTGATAGCCATGGCCTTGACTCATCGCAACGACTTCACGGAAAGTGTCAATCGCCTGAGGTAGCTGGTTTTGTTCACGCAAACTCTGTGCAGCGAGCATCAATGCTTTGGAAAGCTCTCCACGGCTTGCCTGCTTATTACCCTCAAGGATGGGCTTGAGATATCGCATCGCATCAACAGGTTTTTTCTGACCCATTAGGTACTGCCCTAGCCAGACGAGTTCTTTGACATTCATGCCCGTGAGCCCGACGATTTTCTCCAACTTGCCCAACGTCTCAGCCGCATCCACGGACAATTCTGCTTGGCGTTGAAGAATCGAAACCAATCGCAGCGCATTGATTTTCAAGGGCTTGGAAAGTGCTGCAATCGAAGCCGCTTGATGCAGATCAGCCAAAGCTTTGTCCGGCTGTTTGAGTGCCAACTGTAACAAGCCTCGATAGTAAATCGCATCCGCACGGTAATGGTTCTGCGGGTATTTATCTAACAATGTGCTAAGTGTTGCCGTTGCCGTCTGAAACTGCTTCATCTGAACCTGAGATAACCCCCGGCGATAGAGGCCTTCAGCTTCAATCAAAGGGTCCAAATTTTCAAGCTCAAGTAATTTAGATGCAGACTGATCCGCAGCTTCAAAACGCTTGATCTGATAATTCAAATCGACCAAACGAACCATCGCCTGTGCAATAGTGTCCGCAGGCAATTTGACCTGATTTTCTGCAGAAGGATAAACCGCAGCATAGGTTTCATAATCGGCAACCGCATGATCGTACTGACTGATGTTTTCATACAACCGCGCACGCTGAAGCAAAGCCTGTGTGTAAAATGGATGACGCTGACCACTATCAATAATGGCAGACAATCTTGCCGCAGCGAGGTTGTTATCGCCTTGTTTTAGTGCAGCAGTTGCTAGCAAATACCCTGCATCAGCAAGGCGTGATGACTGAGGAAACGCTTTGCGGAGTTTGGCAATGGTCTGAGTCATGCCCCCAAACTGACCAATCTCAAACTGGCTGGCAGCAAGACGGTAAAGCACCTTGTCTTCTAAATCCGACCCCGCAGCAGCCGCAAGGATCGCACCAAACAATGCACTGGCCTGATTGTGATCACCCATCGCTTGATACGAAGCGCCCGCAAGATACCAGCCGGTAACGCGGTCGTGATTATTTAAATGTTTCTTGTACTGTTCAAAAGCCGCAAGCATCTGGCCGTATTGCTTTTGTTCATAAAGCGCCCAAAAGGCGCCCGTAATGGCAGGCCCCAAATGCTCCGAGGCAGTGTACTTGGTCATCACGACGTTGTAGTACTGCGAAGCCTGAGGATACATTTTTAACTCAAAAGCCAAATCACCGGCAAGGCGACCCGCTTCAGCAGAGACTTTGGGATTGTTAAGCGTCAGACATTTTTTAAGCGTCTGCAAGGCGTCGGCAGGCAACTACATCAGAACCTCAATACGAGCAAGGTCAAGCATCGCCTGCGCTTTAAGCGAAGAGTCGATCTTAATGACTTCCTTTAATTGAGTCGCTGCAGCGGGCAAGTTATTAAGCCCGCGATAACCCTTGCCACGCAGATAAAAATCGATGCTTTGGTATCCGAATCCAAGGTCTGCATATCAATGGCTTCAAGCGCCCCGACTGCTTTTTGATGCTGCTCTAAATCTGAGTAAATCTGTCCCTTGAGAAACAACACCGCATGATCAGGCACGTGCAAGGGCGCGACATTCTGTTCTAAATAGCCAATGGCAGTTACATTGTGTCCCACATTCCGATCAAGCAACCCACGGTAATACAGGGCATCACCCTTTTTTTCATCACCGGGAAAACGAGCGAGATACTCATCAAACGCCTGCATAGAAAGCTTGTATTCCTCACGCTGAAGCAATCGATACGCAAAGACAAATTGCTGGTGAGCCACGGCATTTTGTGCAGAAGCAGAGGGCGTAAACAGACCCGCAAAAGCAAAAGCCAACAACACGGCTGCCAATCGCATCACGCTAAAACCAACCCGTGAGAATCCATCTGCGATGGCTTGCTGCGGCTTGGGGACACTGGGGGCAAGGTAAGCTAAGGGTTCTAGGAGGGCTTGAATCATTGCGTTTACAACTCGCTTTGAAGTTTGGATGTTGCGATGCTGATGTTATTTAGGCCCGCTGCTCGAGCCACGTCCATCACCTGTACTGCTAGACCAAAGGGAGCCCCCTTGTCACCACGGACGACAACCGTTTCATTGGGAAACTGTTGGGCAAGCTTAATCATGATCGTTTGAAGGGCTGTCATTTGATACTGGCGGTCACCAATATAAACATCACCTTTTTCAGTGACGGTCACAATAATCGGCGTTTTGGATTTAGCGGCTGTTGCAGTTTGCGTACCCGGCAGTGAGATATCGATCTGTTTATCCTGCTCACGGAAAACCGAGACGGTCATAAAAAAGACCAGTAGCAAAAACAGCATATCCACCATGCCTGCCATCGGCAGAATAGGCTGGGAGCGACCTGTTGATTCGGAAGAGAAACTCATGCCTCACCCCGCTTCATGTGGTCCGCTAAGGAGTGAGCCACTTCTTCAGCCACAGCCAGACTGCGGGTTAGACGACTTTTGACAATGGAATAACAGAAGGTCGCAAAAATGGCGACGATCAAACCAAACATCGTTGTTGCCATCGCTGCACCAATGCTTGTCGTTAAAGCACTCGATGAGGCACTTAGTGATTCAAACTTCATAGCAAAGAATGCGTTGATCATGCCCACGACCGTTCCGAGCAAACCAAGCATCGGTGCGACGTTGGCAATGTCTGCTAAGTAACTCACTCGGTTCCAGAGAATGTCCGAGCGCCGTTTGCCTTCGGAGTCCACCATGTCCATGATCACGGAATGGTCTTTGCTTGAGTTTTCAACACAGCGTTGAATCACCGAAGCGATAAAAATTTTCTGATGACTGCGACAGAAGGTTGCTGCTTCATCAAATTTTTTAGCGAGTACCAGCTTATTCACATCGTCTACAAAACGCTGAGGAGCGAGTGTGCTGGTGTTGATCGTGGTGACAAAGAACAGGAAGAAGACGACTGCAAAAACTGAGAGCAGAAGAATCAGGCCGTTGATCACGGGGCTGGTATTAAAAAGCTCAATCATGGTTGGCCCTTGCCCGGTCGTGGCATCGATTCCTGAAACTTCGGAAGCGGCCATAAGTGCTGTGGCAGAGAGTGTGATGATCAAACCCATCGCCAGTCCGACCATGCTCATTGGAAATCGGCCGGTAGTGGTACGTTGCTTCATGATTCAATTACCTTGTGTTCAATTGTCTTGTCAAAGTCCGCAGCAGGTGCAGGGGGACATCCCCACGTATCAATGCCCGGCAGATGGGATCGATCTGATCCAACTATTATAAAACGTCCGTTACCCCGGAATCTCCCCTAGATTCACTTCCAGACTAACGAGTGTAAATCTCAAGGTTCACCTTTGCCGTCTCCAAGTCAGCTTAGGCTTGGCTATTGTATGTCGATAAGGGGATGTTGCAAGAATGAACAGCGATCATCACGAGAATTGATAGGCGATAAGCCTATTTGAGACCGCGATTGTTTATGCCACAAAAAAGACAGAATCACAAAGATCAGACAAGCAGCAAAACAGGCAAGCCATTCAAAACAACACCTTAACGTGAAGAACGACTGCCACCACCGGTCGAACCACAGCTGGCAGCAATATTGCCAAAAATACGTGCCAGATTGACATTTTGCACCAACCGGAGTTGATTCCGTGTCAGATCCGTCCTGTAAATTAGCAATCGCTGGCTGGTGTCTTCCAAAATGCAAAGCACCTCTTCACCATTACGAGACTTAAGTGTCATCGCACTCACAGGTGTGTCATGGATCACCATGGAAGCCTGTGCTTGGGAGAGAATGTCATGGGACTGAAGTTGAATCAAGAGAATTGCAGCCAGCACAAAAGCCGACGCGAGCAAGGCATAACAGGCCTGGGTAGTTCTGTTCATATTTGCGTATCCTTTGAGCTGGGGGTTAATTACCTCGAAGTGCACCAATCATGGTGGTCCCACCAATGACTTTCCACGAATCGTCTGATGCATTGTAAAAACCTGCCACAACGCGTGTGGTATTCATCTCTATAAGATAAATGACATCCTGCTGACTACGGCCAGTCGTTGGGCCGGAGACCATCAAGTACTTAGCTGCGGCAAATCCTTGTGCATTAGCAGGTGCAGGGGCTAATGAAACCAAAGCCAAAGCTAATAGCAGAACAACATTTAGTGCGATCAACGCAGGAATCGAGCGTTTATTCATCGTGATCCTCCTGTGAAATTAAACCATTATGACCCAGCCAAGGTTGCATTAAATCGAGCGTGAGACCCAAAAACCAAATGGGAAACAACACCCCAACAACCGACCCAAATCTCAGACTAATGAATCATACCCTCAATAACCGACCAGCGGGGCTGATGTTCCCAAGGAAAATCCAAGGAAGACTTCCAAGGGGGGGGGTTAGTCTTGGTGGCTGCGTCGTGAACTCCAGATACTAGCCACAATAATGGCCAGTGAGAGAATGAACGCCAAAAACAATGCCAGCCCATTGCCCTTTTCAGGTGCCTTGTCCACACTTAAGGCTTGAGCCCAAAGAGGAGAAGCCGTCAGCAGGCAAGTCAACATAACGATAATGGATTGCAGATGTTTCACACGCATGATGATACGACAGGGGTCCGCAAGGTTCAAGATACAAATGTTGAAAATAGATTTAAGAGTGTGGCAGCCAAAAGACAGATCACTAGACCGCCCCACTTGTTAGGGCATTTTGCATCATTATCTCCCCTTCCGTAGGAACTGCTTGCGACACTTCCTATCGCTTTTGTCACAAAAAAAGCGAAGGCTGCCCATAGAGGCAACCTTCGCATTATTTTTTACCGCGTGCTATTTAGATTTTTGTGATCAACTTCAATGTTGCTCACGGGTCTTGCGTCCTGGACGTCCTAGAAGCATGACACCGCCAATGAGTAATAATGCTGCACTTGCAGGTTCAGGCACACCGGAGACTTGAACATTGAAGATCACATCGTTGTAATCCTGGTCACCTAGTCTGCCAGTATTTGCGTTATAGCGAATGTCTTCAAGACCTACGAGCAGGCCCTGATCCGTATCAAAAATCAAAAAGTGATCCGTGACCAGTGCCCCCTTATTGTCTTCATTCATGTCATTGACACTATAAAATTGTTCATTGCCAGAGTTGACGTTGACATAAAATCCGAAGATCGAATCTTCTGCCACAGTCAACTGAGCGGTTGTTCCCACGGGGTCAATATTATTGGTAAAAGCATGCATGTAACTAATATTCGAGGGATCAGAGAGCGGTGCGGAAAAGACCCCTAGCTGATTGTTGTAATCAGCAGATGACCCCAAATATTCAAACGTGACATAGGCTGCACCGCCGGTAATGGTAAATGCCTGCCACTGAGTTTGGTCAGCAGAGGTATCCACGGGGTTACCGCCAACGGTAAAGCCGAAGCTATCTGCGACACTTTTAAGTGAGGGGTCGCCGGAACTGTAGATCGAATCCGTTCCCGAATCCCCCATCGTCAGCC
>JAESSU010000135.1 GCA_016763955.1 Phycisphaeraceae bacterium
CCAATCTCACGAATCCGTTCAGTCACAGTCGCAAGCATAATGTTCATAATGCCAATGCCCCCCACCAGCAAACTCACGGAACTAATGGCCACCATCAACACGTTAAACATCCGTTGCGTGCGCTCTGCTTGAATCAGTAATTCCAATGGAACGATGATCGTCACATCGCCTTTATCCTGATGCGTCTGATTAAGAAGGTGCTTGATTTGCTCAGCCACCACCGGCACAGCGTCCTGCTCTTTAATTTGAATATAGACTTCGGAGACTTGCACGCTGATCGCTTCAAAACTGCCATTGTCACGGCTGACACGGGTATCCCCAAAACGGGCGCTCGCTGCGGACATAGGGACATGCACATCAAAGTTTAAGTCTCGGCCTACTAACGCTGTTCCCGCGCCTGCTGCAAGTCCAACAGGATGCAACACCCCCACCACGGTGAAAGGTTGGCCTTCAATTTGAACAATCTGACCTAACGGGTCAAGCAATGGGAAAAGCCTTCGAGCGACCGCATCTCCAATAACCGCAACATTGTTAATTATCATCTCCTGATCTGCATCGGTGAGATAACGACCGCGTGCGACTCTGAGCTTGGTGACTTGTGCAAGGTCACTGGTGGTGCCAAAGATTTCAGCAGCTACTTTGTATTTCCCAAAGATCACTTTGGCCCCTACCTGCTTAAGACTCACGACGCGATCGATCCCGCTAATCGTTGATTCCAAACGACGGATGTCTTTACGCGTAATGCCATAAGCTTTAAGAACCTGCCCAGCAGAACTGCCACTAGAAGCATCGGAGGCAGGCTTAACAGAACGAATAATCACATTACGGGCGCCCAGTTCTCGGATGTCCGAGAGTGCTTTTTGTTTGTTGCCTTCACCGATAGCCACCATCGTAATCACAGCCGCAACGCCAAAAATAATCCCTAACGCTGTGAGCAGCGAGCGAGATTTGTGCAAGGACAAATTCACCAAACCAAGAATCAAAGTTTCAGTCAAAAACGATATCATTATTATCTCAAAGCATCAGCATTGCATCGCAATACAACTAGTTACACCCGCACATGCCATTATCTTCGCGGACTTCCGCGATATCATCCAAGGGTATCAAAATCCCTTCGACGATGTAGCCTTGACCTTCAACCACTTCTTCAACTTTGAAGAAACAACGATCCGTATGGCGACGAATTGCCAGCTTTGGATCATCATCTTCATCAGAATTTTGATATCCTTGGGTCATCACCCAATATTGTAAGATGGATTGATCATGGCGACCATTCACATAGGCGAAGAATCCGAAGGTGCGAACTGTTGGCAGTATCAAGTGCAGGTCCAGACCCGCCGGAAATGTCATCAATTCGTCATCACGCTCAACTGGTTAGACTATGACCACTGGTCCCATGGGCGAGAGGCCCCTTGCGTGGTCGTCAAGGCAATCATGCGATTTGTACTTGACCAGCAACCCCCGGAAGAAATTTCTCCAAAATTTGATTGCGCCGCAGTTCGTCGTTGCTATCCAGAATTGGATTCCGTGTTGCCTACAATGTTTTAGCAAAGTACTCTCCCAACACTTTACGCTTGCTCCAATCATTATTATTTCCAACTCTGGGAGTTTTTCGATGCCACTAAATTTACAATTGCCTGCTTCACTTAACACCTACTTTCGACCTCGTTACGGCCTAGGCAAAGTCGGCCATAAACTTGCACAAGGCCAAGACGTGACCACAGTCTTCTTCGGAGGGTCAATCACCCAAGGTGCTAGCGCATCTGATAGCAACAAAAACAGCTACCGAGCACGCACCACGCAATGGCTCAAAGAGCAATACCCTCAGTCAAACATCACCAGCATCAATGCAGGCATCGGAGGCACGGGCAGTGACTTAGGCGTCTTCCGTTGCAAAACGGATGTCATGAACCATCAACCGGACTTGGTCTTCATCGAGTTTGCAGTCAATGACGGGGGACTGGAAGACAAACAATCCATAGAAACATTTGAGGGGATACTCCGACAACTCCTGCAAGGCCCAGATACGCCGGACGTCTGTATTATCTATACCCTTCGAGAATCAGATGTAGACACATGGCATGCTGGCAAACTTTCCCCACGGGCTCAAACGCAAGAGCAACTTGCCTCGCATTACAACCTACCTTCAGTGAGTCTGGCCAAGGGGATTGCCGATGCGATTCACACCAAACAAGCCACGTTTCAATTGCTAATGAATGACCACGTACACCCACTAGATGCTGGACATGAACTTTATGCAAAGGTCCTCACGGGTGCACTTGAAAGTATGTTCACGCAAACACAGCCAACTCTTACTGACTTGCCCACGCCACTAAGTAGTGATCATTACGCACTGGCTACCATGCAACAACTGCCGCATACCGCCCAAGGTTGGACATGGATCGATTTGGAAAACAAAGGCGGTTGGGAATGCTTCGACGGCCTATTAACAAGCAACACCCCCAGAATCCCCGGAACCCCCGCAGCCACACTCGCCCTGCCGTTTCATGGCAAGCTTGTCGGACTCCATTATCAGTTAGGCCCTGAAACCGGGAATCTCCACTATCAGATTGATGATGGCCCCCAGCAGTTACTTGAACCTTTTGACTCACATGCTGTCAAATGCATCCGTCCGCAATATCGCATTCTTGATGACCAACTTGAGCATGGCGAACACACGCTGCATCTGCGCATCGCAGAATCAAAAGACGAACGTTCAAAAGGGACTTGGACAAGACTCGCGCACCTGCTGATCGGATGATAAGCCGCTACCTATGAAACTCACATTCTTGTGTTACATGTTTTCATCAGATAAAAAGATCATCAAGATGCACCAAAAGCAAAGCACCATATTTTGCACGGGAAGTTGCAACCCCAAAGGCAAGCAATAAATCCCCGTCACTGCTACCAACCAGATCATCCAGTTCGTGATCAACATGGCCATCAAGTTATCCGTCCACCAACGGCTTTGTTTGAGTAACACAAAGGTTCGACCGAAATTAAAACCCATCTGTCGCCAAGCCATGACGATGGCGCAATTTGTCAGCCCCCATAACGGGACATAGATAAATGAATCGAATCCGACTTTGTATAAAACCGTCAGAATATCCTTGCCCGAGCCAAACATCATGGCCTGAAAGCGATACAACAGATCGATCTCCATGCCCTTGAGTAACCAGAGAATCAAAAAAAACCAGACATGGCTCGTCGGCATCAAGTGACGATACTTCGGACGGGATTTCTGAACCAAAAAAGGAATCAACCCGCCAAACAAGGCTGTAGACACTGCTGAAAAATAAAACCCGTAAGTCTGCTTCATCAAAGCAACTTGATCAAAAACACCCGCCACGGATTCCGACAGATAGTACGAACCTACCACTGTAATCACAAAAATCTGGAGGATAACCCCAGGGATCATATTCCGATGCAACACCTCACGGGTCCGCGTAGCCATTCGGCTTCGCCACGGTTGCTCTGCAACATTCAACTCACTGGCATCTTGTGCAACTTGATTCATGGGCGACATTGTAACTAGCCAAAAAAATGATGCGTCATCTTGCCAATCAAACTAAATCTATTTTTATGCTCAATTGTGAATCACATCAATTAGCTGCTGATAATCCCGCCCGCCTAGTAACATCAAACAAACACCGCGAACACTAGGCAACTGACGCACTTGGCCAATGAGTCTCTTAGCCATCGCCATGCCGCAAGCTGACATGTCAGACGCACCAAGCAATTGCTTCTGAACTTCCATTGGCAAACACACACCCGGCAATCGCTTTGCCAACGCAAGCCCCTGCTCACTAACCACCACGGCAATGCCCGCGATCACCGCTGTCTTTTGATCAAGCCCAGCAACACGAATCGCATCACAAAAAGTTTTGAATCCCGACAGATCAAAAATCATCTGCGTGAGTACAAAGTCCGCCCCCGCGTTGACCTTCTGACCTAAGCGCCTCACCGCATGATCCACTGGCTGTAAAAAGGGATCGATCACCCCGCCAAAATAAACTCGATCACATAAAGCATCGCTGTGACCTGCAACACGCAACATCTCAAGACCATCAATGGCCCCCTGCTTATTGGCTATCGGATCACCGGATAAACAAACCGCACTTCGAATCCCACCGCGAGAAATATCACGCAACTTTTTAGGCAAAATCCCCTCATCACATTCCTGCCCACAAAGCACAGCCACCGACTCAATATTTCTGTCTCTTAATATTCCTGCTGCAACCGATGATGACAAAACAGACCTGCCTTTAATCTGACCTGTGACAACCATTGCATCAAAATAAGGTTTTAACAAATCCGCATCACGAACAAATACATCACGTTTTTCAGGCACAGGCGAATGAATTTCACACAACGAAATAAAATCTCCAGCACTTATCATTTGCTCGAGTGAACGGGGTAAAACCACCGGCTGATTTTCACAGTCACCCAAGTCCAACGCTTGATTGTCCGTCTGCTTAACCGTCACTTTACATCACCTGTTTATGACTAGTAGCGTTCATTGCAAGTTCCAACACCAAAACGATTGTTGGGTATCTGTTAAACTTTTGCAACTAAAGCAAATGTCCTCAGCGCAAGAAAAAAAACTTTGAGATTCAAAGGACCTCAGCTATAACCCAAACTTGCAAAGGGTCCATTAAATAACCGGAAGCTATGAACATGACACGACTCATCGACCTATCGCACCCATTAGAACACGAACAGCTTAACTTCCCATCTGATCCTAAGCTCAGTATTTTGACGCATGACACCGTCGATGCCATCGGCTACAACATCTCAAAAATCAGCATGTCCTCACATCAAGGAACCCATCTCGATGCGCCGTTTCATTTTTACAACGATGGTAAAACCATTGACCAAATGACACTCGACCAATTTTATGGCCCCGCAAAATTAGTGGATTTAGCACCTGGATCATATCTGCCAGCCAAGACTCCGCTAACAGTCGAGATGTTCAAAGCTTATGCGCAAGCCTTTAAACCTAATAGCAAAGTGATCTACCGCACCGGCTGGGATCGAGCCTTTAACACGCCGGAGTTTTTCACCGATTTCCCAACGCTAACCTTAGAAGCGGCTCACTGGATTGCTGACCGAAAAATCGGCTTACTCGGTATGGACACCCCCACCCCAAGTACCCAATGGCTCGACTGCCATCACATTCTGCTTGAAAAAAATGTCCAGATCGTCATCGTCGAAGGACTAACCCATCTGGATCAGCTCCCAGAACAATTCACATTCATCGGCTTCCCAATGAATCTCAAAGGACGTGACGGCTCACCGATCCGCGCGGTTGCGGTCGTTCAATAAATGCAATGTTGATGGTCAGTTTAATCAATCTTCTTCTTCGCTGCCCCCAGCATTAACGCCTAGCTCGCATCGGAATGCTTCCAAGGACAAAACGTCCGCAGCATCGATGTTGCCCAAGTTCACGTCTGTTCCAAAACGCGAAATCAAATCACGCCTCATCCGATGAATATCACAAGCATGCACGCCATCAATCCACGGGCCAGGCAATTCGAACATAATCTTATCGAGCCCCACCGCTTTGACAGTCGCTTCAACTTCCGCAGCCAATGCAGCGTCATCACTCACTAATTCAGCAGCTTCAAGTAAAATAATCGAAGCGCCCGCATCCACACATCCCATCGCATCATCAACCAATGATGCATCACGGGACAAGCCTTCTTTCTTGCCCACTTCGCCTAGCACCTCAAAGCCAAAGTCTTTGATCGCGCTGCGGATCATCTTCTGTTTCCATTGAGGTGTCACAGATGCGAGATTGTCCGACACTTCACACCAACGATATCCAGCTTCGGCTACCGCGGGAAGGTAAGCGTCCTGTACTTGTTTGACATGGGCATATTCAAGGAACTGACCGCCGGGGAAAGGCTCAACGCCGTGTTCTTGATAAAGCTTGATTTTACGGGTCAAAATATCACGCGGTAACAAACGACCTACGCCCACTGCAATCTTAGCGAGGTCAATAAAGTTTGCGCCATTGACTAACACGTCTGTTTGGGCGTGATGTCCCATGCCCCAATCGATCATCATCCCACGCCCGCGAAGTCGGGGTTTGCTACGATTAGGCAACTGGACGATCTCTTCAAAAAAGTGTGTTGACTGATGATCTGCCATTACTTGGCTCCCTCAAAATAAAATGGACTACTCCAGGCAATGTGGCCATCCACCTGAGTCATGCGTAAATACACAACGCCCCCGCGGCAGATTTCCTCTGACAAAGGTTCGTCTAAAGTCATTTCCATAGGATTGGATTCGTCTGGAAGACGCAAAAGGCTAATCTGTTTGGCCACGCCACCATAGGGTTGAGTCGTCGGTTCAAAACCAATCGACCCCACGTCCAAGGTGACCGTTCCCTGTGTTGTTTTAATAGTCAAGCTCCCCGCCTGTGCGTCTTCTAATTGCAAGACACAGCCTGCGTGACCGCCGGTGGTGATGGAATTCCACTGCAAATTTTGTGCATCAATTTGGCGTAACGGCAAAGACGGATTATGAAAATTAATGGGCTCTACATTTAAAATTTGATTATTTGCAACCGTCAAACCCCCCGTCCAATCCACCCGTCGAGCACGCCCGCGAACCTCGGCCCCGCTCCAGAGAATCTTGATCTTCGAGCCTAGGGTTGCTTGTGAATAAGGACGGATCGTTTTGAAAATTTGTTTGCCATCACAAAGATCGATCCGTTCAATGGGGGCCGTGCCAATGACCTGTCCCTGCAAGGTCGCGGTCCCTTGTGCAAGATCAATCACATCACCCATCAAAGCTTGCTCACCAGCGGCAGTGACCACACGCAAATTCAGCAAGCTTCGGTTACCGGTTGTCCCGTAGAAATGTCTTGCTTTAAGTGCATCATAAATACTCTGCTGATCCAGACGATCCGCTAGAACGCAAGTCAATCCGCCATAGGAACCAAACCCGCTGGCTCCCGGATACGACGCACCGGGGCGACCTTTATGGCCATCAGAATTGGCACAAATCCCCACGCGGTAACCACGCTCCATCGCATCAGAGATGATCCACTCGAATGTTCCCCATGCAGAGTGCGCTTCAACAGCAAGCTCCAACTCTTGATCATGCATCGCAATGTCTGCATAACGGCCACCAACATGTGCAAAGCAAAATGGCTTGGCTTCTTGTTGTGTTCGAAGGTTGGCAAACAAGTCGTTGGCTGTCGTAGAAACAGGATATTTTGTTTCACCGTTAGGCAAGAGCGCGTTGCTACTGCGGGTGATGTTTCCCTTGTCGTTTAGGAAATAAACATTGCGATCACCGCCCAAAGGCGTGTTGCCACTCCATTCAAAAGAAGGGTAAGTCACAAAACGATCTGACTCGTTAAAGTCCGCAGTCGATTGTTTGATCTTGTCCCAAAAGGCATCGGTGATTTGAAAGTCATTGCCCTGATGCCCTGCAATATCGAGTAAGGCCATATCACGAGCAAAGGTAAAATAATCATCAATGGTGTTCGTGCCAATCGTCTCTTGGGATTGGCCGTGAAAATCTGCCCAGTAAGGTTGTAACGCAGGCAACGCTGCAACCACCTCAATGGGGTTGCTCATCGCAGTTAAGCCTGAGGCCGCATCTGTTTGCGTGATTCGTTGTACACCACTTTGCGTAAAACCTTCATGCTTCAAACGAGTGGGCAAACCTGTTGGATTGCCCCATTGATCTTCAAGTTTTAAATGATAAAAAAACGGCGTATCAACCTGTACCAAGCTAGGCGTGATGCACACGGCATAGGCAGGTTTTCCTGGAATAATTTCAAACGTCGGTGACGGGACCAATTCATTAAACTGATAGGTCGCAATCGGGTCTACGAGCGTTTTAAGTTCAAACGTATCTTCACAGAAAGTTTGCATTTGCCAACCGGGGCTTGCTTCAGTGGTATTGCCGAAGGTGATCGTCACCGTGTCATCACGGTCAAGGTAGCCGCCGGTCACTTTCAAAAACAATGACTTTCCCCATGGCCGTGTATGTCCCTTAGGATCCCAACGTGGAACAATACGACAATCCCCCGTCGTCGTCACGGTGCAATAATTAGGCTTGTTGGGTTGATCAAATTGAGGGGTTCCAAAATCACCGGCATAACGAAAAGCAATTTTGAGGTACCCTGAATCATCGATCGGATGACCGGTCGTATAAACCAGCTTGGCAGTGCAATACGCACCGGCTTGAATTTGAGCTAAAGACTCTAATCGAACATGACCAATATCTGTTTGTTTCACAGGGTAAACTCCTAGCTAAGTATTGTGTCGGCTAAGCCACATTAGCAATTTTTAATAACGAACGCCAATGATTGCTGTCAACTTTCAAAGAGCCATTCTATTAAAAAAATATTGCTAAAATCCTCGGAAAAACTAGGTGTATTTTGATCGCAAGCATGTTTTTGAAGCACACTGCTATGGCGGGAACGCAATTTATTACCCTGATTCGCAAATTATTCCCCTTGTCATTTGTGCCATCGATTTGATAATCATTATCTTGGGGTAATAGAAAAATATTGAATTTGAGATTACATAAAAGACAAAGGATTTGAGAAATATGGCTTCGACACCCCGTCAATTTAATGTTTGGGCTGCAGGCGATTCGCATGTAGGAACCGATCTGAAACACAATCGTAAAAGCCTCGCTGATGCCATCACACAAAGTGAAGACCCCGCAAAAGGTTTTGACTGGGACATTATGATTGATGTCGGCGATTTGTCAGGCAACCAAGGCACCCCCCAAGACGATGAAGGCCAAGAAGTGCTCGAACAATACAAAGCACTTAAACACCATCACCGATCACAGATTTATAACATCGCTGGAAACCATGATGCCACCGGCCCTGACGAACCTAATACTCAATGGTGGTTTCTTAAATACGGCGACCCGTTAGGTCAGCACACCGAACATTCCGGTGTCGATCCAAACAAACGCCCCTTCCCCGTCCAAGGAGAATGGGATCATTACAGTTTCCAATTCGGCAACGTCTTAGTCCTTATGATGGGCGATCGCAATGACGGTGGCCCACCCGTCGGACGTGGTGAACATGGTGGCTATCCCGCAGGCGCAGTCACCGGAGAAACGTTCAAATGGTGGGTCGAGCAAGTCGAAGCTAACCCCGACAAAATCATCATCTGCGTCCATCACCACATGCTTAAAGAGACAACCGTAGGGTCGGGTGAATGGGAAGGTTTTATAAATCGAGAAGCAGATGGCAAGTACGAGTGGCACTATCACGGCTACTGCAAAGATGGTGCGCCTATGGGCGCGTCCTATCTCTACTGGGTCGATGGTCATCCCGATGCGAAAGCCTTTGAACGATATCTGGCAGACCATCCGGGCGCAATTGACCTGTGGATCGGTGGACATACACACACCAACCCAGACGACGTCATCAATGGACGAAGCCATATCGAACGCAAATGGGATGTGAATTTTCTTAACTGCTGCGCGCTAACAAAATTCCATGGCAAACCCTCTCTCTGTTGCCCGCAAAGTCGCCCACTGACTTTCACCGAAAAATCGTCAGAACTCCTAGTACGTTGCTATATGCACACCGATGACCATGCTCCCCTAGGCTGGTATCAACCCGTTGAACGCCAATTAAAACTCCGTCACCCATTTGTGATGCCCTCATAATTGATTATGACCTAATCATTATTCACATCACATATTCCCTGAACTAAGGCCCCATCCATGTTACAAAAAATGAATCTAAAAATAACAACGCTGATGTTTTCTGCGGTGATCTGTTTTTGTTATTCCAATCTGATAGCAGAACCCATTACCCCATCCACGCAAAGCAATCCCAGCAATTTAATCTCTGGGCGACCGGGGACGCACATGTGGGATCCGACCTAAAAGGTAATCGCAAAAGCCTCGCCCAAGCGATTGCACAAAGTGAAAATCCCGAGAAAGGATTCGACTGGGACATTATGATCGATGTCGGAGATTTGTCCGGTAACCAAGGGTATCCCAAGGACGATGAAGGTCAGGAATTGATCCGACAATACAAGACGATGAAACGCCATCACCGATCGCACGTTTACAACCTTGCTGGAAATCATGATGCCACGGGGCCTGATGATCCTAATACCCAATGGTGGTTCCGAAAATACGGCGACCCTCTAGGCAAACACACCAAACATTCCGACGTGGACCCCACCAAACGCCCCTTCCCCGTCCAAGGAGAATGGGACCATTACAGTTTCCAATTCGGCAACGTTTTGGTGCTAATGATGAGTGATCGTAACGACGGCGGCCCACCGGTAGGACGGGGCGCACGAGGCGGTTACCCAGCAGGTGCTGTCACTGATGAAACCTTTAACTGGTGGGTACAGCAAGTCGAGGCCAACCCCGACAAAATCATCATCAGTGCCCATCACCACATGCTCAAGGAAACCACGGTCGGCTCGGGGGAATGGGAAGGTTTTGAATCCCGTAAACTCAATAGCAAAGGCCGCTTTCCAACCAAGTATCATGGCTATTACGCTGACGGCGCCCCCAAGGGAGCGTCTTATCTCTACTGGGTTGGTGGCCGTCCAGATGCCCAAGCTTTTGAAAAATATCTAGCCGAACATCCAGGCGCAATCGACCTGTGGATCGGTGGCCATACCCATACCCATCCTGACGATGTTGTCAACGGGCGCAGCCACATCGAACGCAAATGGGGAGTCAATTTTGTCAATACCTGTGCCTTAGCAAAACATCACGGCAAACGTGAATGGCAGACACCCATGAGCCGTCTGTTTACTTTCACCGAGGATTCGTCGGAGCTGTTGGTCCGCTGCTATCTACATACCGACAAGCACGCGACGCAAGGCTGGTACGAGCCAGCTCAGCGCACGCTAAAAATCCGTCACCCGTTTAAAAAATAGTTGGCCTATCCATAAAAATAGGACACCTGAATTAGCCTCATTTACATTAGACCGATAGAAACCGTTTATATCTCTGGCTATAATAAAAACCACGCATGATCCAAACCAAGTGTTCTGGCTCATGCGCGGTTTTTTCGATCACAATTAAAGGAGCTATAACAATCTCTATCACATCAAGACATCACCGTTTCAACTTACTCTTGCTCGTTTTCCTGTCTGTTCTAGGCGGCTGTAGTTTACATTCTGCAACCGCATCAGAGGTTAAACAAACACAGCCAGTGATCCAGATAGACAATGGGTTGTTCAACGTGACCTTCCTCAATCCTGACGAAGCAGATCAAGACCCTGCCTATGGCTGGCGTTTTATTCGGGCAGGATGGATCAAGGAACTTATCTTAAAGGCGAAACAACAAGTATCTTTCGCCCTCATACCGTCTTCCCGGCACATCCAACATTCGGATACACCCATGAGATGGTCCCTGCCTTGGACTTGAAACAATACGATGACGCAACCCATGCCAAACGACTCAATATCGGCGTAGGTGTTATCAAGCAAGACCTCAAAAGACGTTTCAAGGCTGAGCCTTTAATTCTGTTCCCATGGGAAACCAAAGTCACAAAAGTAGCGAACAAAACCATTCTTTCATCGGAGCAAATCTCTGGCGATCATCATGGCTATGCCTACAAACTGGTGATCAAAACCATCATCACCGATGAGTCTCCCGTCATCGAATATCAACAGACACTTGAAAATACAGGCACACGAGATATTCCGGTTTCTGCCTACGTTCATCCCTTTTTTAATGCAGTCAATGGATTCGATCACTGCTGGTATATTCTTCCAAAATTGACTCAAACAATTGTGGATGGCCAACCCTTTGCCAACCTACTTCCGTTTCCTGCTTCAAAAACACCGGGGTTGATTGAACGCCTGCAAGCAGATATCCCACCTCGTGGCAACTGGGTCGCTGCGGGCAATTTCTTTGGCCAAAACAACAGTGTGCGAATTTCTTCAGATCAGCCTTTAATCAAAATGCTTTTTTGGCGAAGTAAAACAGACTGTTTCGCTGTCGAACCCTTTGTAAAAGTACACGTCTCACCCGGAAACAGCCAGTCGTGGAAGTGGTTTCTTGTGGTGTCGAAAAATGCGTTAAATCAAAAATAATTCACGAAAGAGAAGGCCTGTACATGCTCAATCAAAACAATATAAAAAGGGTCGCATTGATCCTGTCCACTGTGGTGTGCTTTTCCTGCACGAGCCTCA
>JAESSU010000136.1 GCA_016763955.1 Phycisphaeraceae bacterium
ATGAAGTTGAAGCAGCGCTTGAAGCTCGCTTGTCTAACATGCTCGGTCAAACCTTTGAGCAAATTGGTGGTGTTGATACAGTTGCTGAAATGCTCAACCTTGTGGACCGTACGACTGAAAAATCCATCATGGAAGGCCTTGAATCTGATGATCCGGATCTCGTTGAACAGATTCGCCGTTTGATGTTCGTCTTTGAAGATATTAATCTTGTGGATGACAAGGGCATTCAATCGGTTCTCAAAGAGGTGGATAACGAAGAGTTGTCCTTGGCACTTAAGACAGCCAGCGAAGACCTCAAGAACAAGATTTTCAACAATATGTCCGAACGTGCTGCTCAGCTTATTGCAGAAGACATGGAGTACATGGGCCCCGTCCGTGTCTCGGACGTGGAAGCTTCTCAGCAGCGTATTGTCGATATCGTCCGTCGTCTGGAAGATTCTGGCGACATCATCATCTCCGGCCGCGGCGGCGCTCAGGATGCAGTGGTGTAAGGTGATTGACGTTGCTCGTTCTTTTAATAAAACTGAAATTCAAAATTCGAAATTCAAAATGTTATGCCACTGATTAAAGCCCAACAATCTGCTCCATTATTCAAAGACGCCATTGTGCTGAATATGAATGATGTGGCTGAGCAGGCCCAGCAAATCAAAACGTCTGCCAGAAAAACGGCTGAGCAGATGATCGCAGATGCCAAAGCCAAAGCCCAGAAAGTCACCGACGATCATGCGTCCCAAGGCATGGAACGTGGCTATGCAGAGGGCTATGAAAAAGGCCAAGCCGATGGCCATGAGCAGGGGCTAATCCAAGGTAAAAAATCGGGGCATGACCAAGCCGTTAAACAAGCGCGTGAGCTTTTTGAGCCTCTTGTTGAGTCTTGGAAGCAAGCAGCCATTGCATGGGATGAATATCACAACCAACTGGATATGGATGCTCGCGATAGTGTGATTGAACTGGCTTTGCGACTCACGGAAAAGATCATTCACAGGCAACTGCAAGTTGATCCGTATGTTGTTGTGGATCAGGTGAGCAGTGCCTTAAAATCGATCACTGGTGCAACGCGACTGTCGATTCATATTTGTCCGCAAGACCGGGCTGTGATGGATCAAGTGATGCCACAGCTGCTTGAAACGTTTTGTCATTTTAAGCAAATGCGCGTGGTTGAAGATGAAAATATCGGCTTAGGCGGTTGTGTTTTAGTCCATGAATTTGGCAAGCTCAATGCATCGCTAGAAACGCAGTTACGTCGAGCGGTGGAATTGCTTTTGCCCGGTGATCTAGAGGCAGATACTTTGCAAGCTGAAGCAGGACTTCAGCTTGTGCCTGATGAGCAGGTTGAGGATGTTGCAGCTCAAGGCGTCTCTGAAGATGCACTCGCCCCGCAGGAGGCTGCTCAATCTCCAGAGCTGCAATCGACGCTAGCAGAAGAAAACGCAGACAACGTGATTCAAGTGGATGAAGTTGAGTTCACGCCAGACCCCAATATTAAACCGACGATAGAAAACCAATGACCCGTATTGCAGAGCAACTTGAGATCCTCGAACAGTCCCCACTCATTGAGATGCAGGGGCAGATTTTAGAAGTGCGGGGCCTTGCCTGTCGCGTGGGGGGGATTAGTGTGCCTGTGGGCGCGATGGTTCGCATTGATTCGCGGCAAACTTTACTAGGCGAAGTCGTCGGGTTTGATAGTGATGAAGTGATCGTCATGCCCTTTGGCTCAACGGGGGGTATTAAACGTGGGGACCCTGTCGTACTTGTACAGATGGCGCAAATGGTTCCCGTGGGTGACAACCTACTGGGTCGTGTGATCAATTCTCTAGGACAACCTTTAGATAGCAAAGGTCCTATTACCGGGGTGGGGCCTCGGTCTTTAAACCCCAAAGTTTGGGATCCGATGGATCGCCCGCTAATTGACGAGCCGTTGGCGACGGGGGTTCGTGTGGTGGATTCGATGATGAGCTTAGGTCGTGGCCAGCGCATTGGTATTTTTGCACCTCCGGGTGTGGGTAAAAGTACGCTCTTGGGGATGATGGCACGGGGCGCTTCTGCGGACGTGATTGTCGTTGGGCTTGTGGGGGAACGCGGCCGTGAAGTTCAAGATTTTATTAAGAAGCAACTTGGTGAAGAAGGACTTAAGCGTGCGGTGGTGGTGGTGGCAACAGGTGATGAATCGCCATTGCTTCGAATTCGTGCAGCTCAGTCTGCGACGACCGTTGCTGAATACTTTCGTGATCAGGGCAAGGATGTGCTTCTGATTATGGATTCGTTAACTCGTTTTTGTCAGGCACAACGTCAAGTCGGATTAGCTACAGGTGAGCCGCCAGCCACGAAAGGGTTTACGCCCAGTGTGTTTGCGATGCTGCCGGTATTGCTCGAGCGATCCGGCCGAACGAGCGTGGGTTCCATCACAGGTTTGTATGCGGTACTCGTGGAAGGGGACATTGATGAAGACCCGATTTCCGAAGCTGCCCGGGGCGTGTTAGACGGCCATATTTTGCTAAGTCGTGAGATGGCTCATCGTAATTACTGGCCAGCGGTGGATGTGTTAGGCTCCATCTCTCGTGTTGCAGATGACATCATTGACGCGCAACATTCTGCAGCTTCTGCGCAAGTTCGGCGCTTGCTTGCTGCTTATGGCGATGTCGAAGATTTGTTAAATATTGGTGCTTATGCCAATGGCAGCAATGAGGAATTTGACCTTGCCATTACCTGCAAACCCGCCATTGACCAGCTGATGATGCAAGGCCGCAGCGAGGTGTCCAATAAGACTGATTTTGCACACACAAGTAAACAACTTATCGCATTGAATCATTTGATTCAGGAACGCCGGGGCAAGCTCACCACGCAGCAACAGCGACAGCAACAAACTCAGGCACAGAGACGCTAATTAGGTTTTTCGATCCGTCCGATAAACTTTTTAAAAGCGACAAGTCATGTCAAAATTCGTATTTAAACTCGAAACAGTTCTTAAACAACGACAAACCGTTGAAGACCAATTGCAGCGCGAACTGGCTAAATTAATGCGCCATCGCATGATTTTTCATAATCAAATACGCGCGATTCAAACCGAATTATCAGACTCCAAAGGTCAACTCACCGCCGGTCTTATCGGCAAGGTGGACCTTGTAAGTACATCACAATTTGCACGTTTTAGCGCCCAGTCACAACTGCGCGCACAAACCATCGTCCGCCAACTGGCAAGGCTTGAAAATCACATTGTCCAAGCGCAAAAGCAACTCGTCGAAGCGATGCGTCAGCGCAAGGCATTGGATTTGCTAAGAGACAAGCAGTACCAGCAATGGAAGCGGGCTCAGTTAAGGCGCGAAGCGTCGAGACTGGATGATCTGGCGACGCAATCGTATGCACGCCGGGTTGTGATGGAAATAAAAACGTGAAAATAATCGGCATCAGTCTTATCGCAATTATTCTAGTTAACCTCCTAGCAGCAGGTTTAGGTGTCGCATGGCTTGGCGGTTCAGGTCGAATCAGTAAAGGCCGCCTTCACGCGGCTGCCAAACTCTTTAAGCTCACGATTGAAGACGAGAAAATACAAACTCAAGAACAAGCCAAAATCGACGCTCAAGAAGCCCTTGTCGCTAAGGACAAAGCGAAGATGTTAGAAGTTGCCCAAGGGACCGTCACCGTGCAAGACCGATTAGACCAAGGGCAGGTCAAGCGAGACATGGTCTTGGCTAAAGCTCAGAGATTGCAACGCGAAATGCGCGACATGAGTCGTAACCTAGCGTTCGCCAAAGCGCAGCTTGTCAAGGAAAAAAAAGAATTTAATAACACCCAGTTGGCTTTTGCCAAGTCCAAAAAGGATATGGAAGAACAGCGTCTTGATGCGGACTTTGAACGTGTGGTCCAGACGTATGCCAATCTCAAACCGAAGTTGGCTAAGCAAGCTTTTATGGATTTGATCAAGCAAAACAAAATGGATCAGGTGGTGCAATACCTGGCTGCGATGCAGCTTCGTAAGTCCGTGGCGATTTTAAATCAATTTAAGGCTGATGAGGAAGTGCCAGTCGCAGCCGGGTTACTTGAACTTTTGCGTATGCGGGGTGTGACCTCACCTAATCAAATGTCCGATGATCAAATGCCTTTGGCCTCTAAGTAGTTTTTAAGGTAGACGGAATTTATGGCTCAGGTTGCTTCTAATTTGCTTTCAGTGGTGTCTACCGGTCAAACGGGGCGGGCATTTTCTCGATTCACATCAAAGCCCGCAGGTGCTGGCTTTGATCAGGTCTTAGAGAATTCATCTTCCCGTAGACAGTCTGCGCAGGAACAATTGCAAGATCAGCCAGAAAAATCAGCAGTTAAAAAATCGGTTAAGTCCCAAGACGATGAGTCTCAAGAAGCGATAGACGCACAAAAACAAAACACACACGATCCAGTTGAAGATCAAGTCCCTCAAGATGACCCCCAAGATGCGACCGATATGGCTTTGGCTGCTGCTGGAGTTGAGGTTGCCCAGCCGGTTGAGGCTCAAACGCCTGCTGGTGAATTGCGAGCTAATGCAAATCAAAATGCATCAGCAACCGGTCAAGCCGTCGATGCTGCTAATCCGCTCACTGAGGGATTAGGACAAAGTGCCAAGCAAGGCGCTTTAGAGGAAGAAGCTGCCAAGCAACGTCATGCAGCTGATGCAATGCTTCGTTTGTTGGGAGTCACCACCGGCGGTGGAGGAAATCAGCAGCAGGCGATGGTTACGTTAGTGGATGCGTCGGCTGGGCCTGGGGCAAATTCTGTGAGTTCCCATGCAATTAATACACAGCAAGCCTTACCAACGTCCAGCCAAGATGACGGGACGATGGATGGAACCAATATTGCTCGCGTCTCCCGTGCATTGCAAAACGCGACACAGCAAAAGGGAGGCACGATCACCATTCGCATGATGCCTCCAGAATTAGGGCATGTCCGAGTGGATATCCAGATGCATGGGGGCAAGGTTTCTGCCAGCTTCCAGACGGAGCATCAATCGGTGCAGTCACTGATGTCCCGTGAGTTAAATCAATTGCGTCAGGCACTAGAAAAACAGGGTTTTACGGTAGATAAACTCGAAGTCAACCAGCGGCCTGCATCAAGTAACGCATCGAATTCGTCTCAAAACGAATCCCAACAACAGTCCCCGTCGGACGGTCGAAGTCGTGGCCAGTATTCACAACAGAGTCCGCCACAGGATGAAAATAGTAACCTTGAGACGGGCAGTCTTGAAAATAATTTTGAAACACAGCTTGGTCAGCAAAGCCAAACCTTGTGACCTAATAGAAGGAGTTTCCTATGTCCTCAGCAGTGAGTGGTCTAAGTGCCTCGCCGTCAACAACTAGTTCGACCAATGCATTTGGTGCGATGTCCAGTGAAGATTTTATTAAAATTCTCACGCAGGAACTTGCCAATCAGGATCCGTTTGACCCTCAGGATTCGGGGGCCTTGCTTGAGCAGCTTTCGTCGTTGCGTACTGTGGAATCACAGTTAATACTTGGCGATAGCATTGCTGAATTGGTGTTGCAAAATCAGGTGGCAACTGCGGGCGGGCTTATTGGCAAGAGTGTCGAAGGTAGGGATGCTAAAAATAATTCGGTCGACGGACTTGTGACGGCGGTGCGTGTGCAAGATGGTCAAGCCATTCTTGAATTAGATAGCGGTAAGTCGCTGCCGATGGATCGCATCACACGGATTGTTCAAGGGGTCGGGGCCTAAGGGTTAAGGTGCATTAATGGGAAATCAACAGGTTCTTTTGCAGATGCTCATGCCGATTGTTCGGCCTGATGGCGTGACGCCTTCGAATCCATCGCAGAAGTTGCCGTTAGAAGACCAGAGCTTTGAGCAGATGCTCACGGGTTTGCAAAAGACAGAGACAGCTGCCCCGTTAGCACCCTCGTCATTGGCGTTGACGGGCCAAGAGTCAGAAGCGTCCCCCAAGCAGATGATGAAACAACTCGGTGGGATGGATCGAATAGAGAATCCTGTTCTGCGTGAGATGTTGGCTCAAAGCCAGCGTCAGGGATCCGATGGATCGCAGGACTGAAACTTGTTGAGGAGGATATAGAAAATGGGTTTAACGACAGCTTTATATACTGCAATGACAGGACTCAATGCCAACTCAGGCGTGATTAATGTTGCAGGTAACAACATTGCAAACACCAACACGACGGGCTTTAAATCCTCTCGTGCGGACTTTGAAACACAGCTTTTAATGAATGTGGGCAACGGCTCAGCACCCACGGCTCAAAGTGGGGGCGTGAACCCCACGCAAATCGGTCTGGGGGTTAAATTCTCAGGTACGACCCATAATTTCAATGATGGCACAATCAATCTCACAGGCATTAACTCCGATGTGGCGATCGAAGGGAACGGCTTTTTTGTCGTGGATTACGGCGGCAACCAGAAGTACACTCGCGCAGGCAACTTCGGCCTAGACTCTGACCAAAATTTCGTCGATGCCAACGGCGGACGTGTTCAAGGATACAGCATTGATGAGGAATACAACATTGTCTCAGGCGTGGTTGGCAATATCGAAATTCCAGTCGGGTCGCTCACCATTGCTGAACCCACAGGCAATATTAATTTTGCAGGGAACCTTAACAGCGGTGGTGAAGTTGCAACCCTAGGAACCATCGTCCAGTCTGACGCACTCTACGCAGATGCTGGCCAAGTGACACAGGCCAATGCCAATACGCTACTTCAAAGCTTGTTTAATGCATCAGGGAGTCCGCTCTTTGTGGATGGCGATGTTTTAACGGTGACGGATGTCACCCGAGGCGGGGCAGCATTGCCGGAAAAGACGTTCCAAATTGGTGCAGCCAACACAACCGAGTCCGATGCTTTTGGCAGCACGGTACAAGACTTGTTGACGTTTTATGAAGACATCATGGGCATTGATACTTCTGTGAGTGGTGGAGCAACGATCGTCAACGGCCAGATCAATATTGAAGGCCATTTAGGCACCGTCAATGAACTGGCGATTACTTCTGACAATATGGTGCTTAATAAGGATACTAGTCCGACTCTACCATTTAATTTTTTACAAACACAGGAAGCTGATGGCGAGTCGGTTCGCACGACGTTTATTGCTTATAACAGTCTTGGGCAGGAAATGACTGTTGATCTGAACGTGGTCCTTGAAAGCAAGTCCAACGCAGGTTCGACGTGGCGATTCTACGTGCAAAGTGAAGATGATAGTGATCTGTCTCGTGTGCTAGGCAATGGCACAATTAAATTCGACACCAATGGCCGATTTCTCCTAGCAACCGGCACCGCCATCACCATGGACCTAGAGGGCACAGGGGCTTTGACACCTCAGAGTATTAATCTGCTCTTTGATGAACCCGCTGACTCACTGTCCGCTTTGGCAACCAATCAAAGTACCATCGCCTCCACCCAACAAGATGGCTCATCCATTGGCACGCTCGAAGACTTCTTCCTCACCGAAGATGGTGTCGTCCATGGCATCTTCTCCAACAGTATTACTCGAAATCTCGGGCAAGTGGTGTTGGCAAACTTTGTGAACCAAGATGGCCTTGTCGAAGAGGCAGGTAATCTCTACGACGTTACCTCCGCTAGTGGAACACCCATCCTAGGTGCCCCGGGAACCAGTGGCACGGGTAGAACCATCGGCCAAGCTTTGGAACTTAGTAACGTCGATTTGTCACAGGAATTTATCACCTTAATCAATGCCACCACCGGATACTCAGCGAACTCGCGTGTGTTTTCAACCAGTGATCAATTGATCCAAGAACTGCTTAACACCTTGACTTAATGAAAGGATTGTCCGGTTGGGGCGGTGAATTGCCCACGCCATGGACACTGTCATGATCACGCTTACTCGACTTAATGGAAAACAGTTTGTTCTGAATGCGGAATTGATTCGTACGGTTGAATCGACCCCCGACACCATGGTGACTTTGGTGAACGGCGATCATTTTATTGTCAAGGAACAAATGCCGGACGTAATCGATGCTGCCATCCGTTATGGGCAGACCTTACGGGGCTTGTTGCCACCTAGTTGACGATACAGATCATCTTGCGAGCCATAGGTTCAAGGATTTGACTTGAAACGACCGATAAATATTACACAAAGCGTTCAATTCGCGAGCTAGAGGTACGTCATGAACATTGGGACACTATTTGGATTACTCGGTACATGGGCTCTGGTCTTCTGGGCCATGATGTCCGGTGGAGAGATCGCAATTTTTATCGATGTCCCCAGTATCATCATGGTCATCGGCGGCACCTTCACGATCATGTTCTTATGCTTTCCTGTGAGTAATGTTAAATCAGTGATAAAAGTCATTATGATTGGCTTTCGACCTGAGAGCACAAATATTCAAAAGCTCATCGAAGACATGGTGGGCTTTGCAGAAATCGCTCGCCGGGATGGCATCCTGTCATTAGAAGGCGCGACCAAAGATATTGATGATCCGTTTATCGTCAGTGGCATTCAAATGGCGGTCGATGGTACGGATCCTGAACTCATCGAACAGATCATGCAAACGGAGTTAGATAACGTGGCGGATCGCCATGCACTGGGCAAGGGACTTCTGGACGCGATGGGTAAGTACGGCCCGGCTTTTGGCATGATTGGTACCTTAGTGGGGTTGGTCATCATGCTTCAAAATATGGGTGATCCATCGAAGCTGGGCCCTGGTATGGCCGTTGCTCTGATCACGACGTTTTATGGTGCCTTAATTGCCAATGCGTTTGCTTTGCCCTTAGGTGACCGTCTGACATTTCGTTCAGCTGAAGAAATGATGTACAAGACCATCATCATCAAAGGCGTGATGGCGATTCAAAGTGGTGATAACCCCCGAATTGTGGAACAGAAACTCAAGACCTACTTGCCCCCAGATCAAGCGGCAGCAATGACTATCGATGAGGCGGCGTAATCGTCTTGTGTAAAGTGGTATAAATCATGGCTAAGGACAAATGTAATTGCCCACCCGAAGGTGCTCCAGAATGGTTAGTGACCTACGGCGATATGATGACGCTGCTACTGTGCTTCTTCGTTATTTTGGTCTCTCTATCAGAGCTCAAAAAAGAAGACGAGTACCGAGCGGTGGTCGAGGCCGTGCAAAAAGCCTTTGGCATGAAGGGCGGCGGCGGTGCGATGCCCACACAGGAAAACCCTGAAATGAGCCTCATCGAGCGTCTTGATGAAGTCAATTTGCAACACAAAAAAGAAACTGAGCATTCCAATGCAGATGATCCGGGAATCGAAGGTCGGGAACGTGAAGTGACGCGCGTGCGTGATGGCCAGAAGTTCGCAGTGGGCGGGCGCATTACATTTGAGCCCGGTGAATCTCAGTTAACATCTTTGGCCAAACGTAGTTTACGCTCCGCCGCAGCAGAGTTTCGTGGTAATAACACCAAAATTGAACTCACCGGACATGCCGCATCACGGGAAATTTCAGTGAATTCGCAGTACAAAGACCTGTGGACGCTGAGTTTTGCCCGGGCCAAAGCCGTGATGGATTACCTAGTCAGTGAAGAGGTGGGCATTCGCTCTGAGCGGATTCGATTGGTTGCCAATGCAAATTACGAGCCGGTGAAAAAGAAAGTTTTTGGCTGGGCACAGCTTGAACCTAATCGCCGAGTAGAAATTTATGTGATTGAAGCACTGATTTCGGACTTTGATCGAGCCGAATCAGAATAGTACACGCCTCGTCAATGACCTTGTCCTGTTGCTTGTGTACGCGACATGTTGTTTAGGACTCCAAAGTGTTTTGGGCGCGGACAAAATAATACCCGATGGGTATACACGCCGGTTTTGAATGTGATAACCACGATTCGGACATGGTATACGAATGAACAAAGACGCTTAGTTGTCTAAGCAAGGTGAATAATCATGGCAGAAGCCCAACAAGATGATCAAGAAAAAACAAAAAGTAAGATGCCACTCAAAGCGGTCATCGTTGTCGCAGCCATTTTGATGATTGAGGGGCTTGGTATTTCCGCAGCCTTTATGTTTGCAGGTAAGCCCTCGCCGGTTCAAGCGGACGCGGCAGCTGTCGATGCTGAAGCATTGGGCAATCAACTGGTCGAAGAAATGGTGGTCTCTGAGAAGTTTCCCAACTCTAAAATGGGACGAACCTATCTTTATGATACGGAAGTCTACATCCTGATTCGGCGTAAACACCGCGATCAAGTGATGCAGCGGATGGAAAACATGAGCGTGCGTGTCTCTTCAGAAATTGGCATCATTTTCCGTAGTATTGATCCGTTGATGTTAGAAGAGCCCACACTGGCAACGTTGCGTCGGCAAATCAAAGCCAAGATGGACGCTATGTTTGGTAAGGATGCTCAGTCGGGTAAACCGCTGGTTGAAGAAGTTTTAATTCGAAAATGTACACGTTTTCGTGCAGATTATTAAGTTGGGCAAGACACATTGGTCAAACCCTGTTAATGTAAGCAATAACGATGGTAAATGAAGATCCACAATCTCAGCTTGACGATGAACAAACGCGGCAGGAAGCTGCAAATGTTGTTCAAAATGCATTAGACGAAGCCAGTGATTCAGTCACGGCTTTGCAAGATGTTGCAGCTGCTGCGTTGGGCGACGGGGATATCCCCGGCTCACTGATGGACGCACCTAATGCCCCTGAGGGGATTGACATGTTGCGTGATGTGGATTTGCATGTTGCCATCGAACTCGGTCGCACGGACATGCTCGTTGAGGATGTGCTTAAGATTGATGAAGGCTCGGTGATCGAGCTGGATAAATTAGCCGGTGACCCGGTGGATGTGTATGTAAACGATAGACTGGTCGCTCGCGGCGAGGTGTTGGTTTTGAATGATAACTTCTGTATTCGCGTGAGTGAAATTGTCGCGAATTTAGAAGACGAAACCAACCAAGCTGCTAAGACCAGTTGATAAGATAGTCGATTGCGATGGCGGAGCCATTGCATGCAAGTGCCCAGTGCTTGCGAGAAAGGCCAGGATGGCCATGCCTAGGATTAGGTTTCATCTTGTGGATGTTATTGCATTGCTGTGGATCGTCACAGTGGCAAGCACTGTCACATCGGCGCAGTCGGGTTCTCCTACTAGCGTTATTTCTTCTCAAGTGAATTTGCGAACGCCACGCACGACGTTGTTAGCTCAAGTTTCAGACACTGAATCACGTCCGCTTTCTTCGCCATCTAAATCTCAAACATCCCGTTCTTCGCAAAAGAATTCAGTCACATCCAAGCAGCAGGTCCTCAGTGAAGACCCGCTTAAACGGCTCGCTGAGCGTTTGTCTGCTCAGGCGTTAGAGGATCAGAAAAAAATCGATGCCAGACCAAAGGCTTCTCAAAGCAGTCGTTTAGATTCCAAGCCGATTCCCATGTATCAACCCGCAAAGAGCACCCCCACAGACAATGAAGTCCGCAGTAAAGAATTGCTTTTATCACATCCATCGGAACATAAGCCCCTTGGCACGCCCGGGCAAAGCGGTGTTCCAGAGAGTCCGACTTTAGGCAGTGAAGATACGTCGTTGGGTTTAGGGTCTGACTCCAGTGCATGGGTGCTTAAAACAATCACTTCATTGGGCGTGGTCATTGGTTTGATTCTTGCCCTGCGGATGGGGATCAACAAGCTTTCAGGTCGTCCGGCGATGGGCAGCCGCAGCGGAATCGTTGAAGTGCTTAGCCGCACTTCGATCTCGCCACGGAATCAAGTTTTGTTGCTTCGTTTGGGACAGCGAATTATCGTTGTCAGCGAAGGGCCCGCAGGCGTGCGAACGTTAGCGAACTTGGATGATCCTGATGAAGTTGCGCAGTTACTTGCGACGGTTAGTTCGTCTCGCCCGGGGAGCATTACACAGAGTTTTAATCAGCTATTAAATCGTGCGGGGAGCGAAATGGACAATCCTCGGAGTTTTGCTCAGGAGCATGGGACAGATAATGATGAACATGCTGTTGATCGCACGCGCGATGAGCTTTCGGGCTTGCTTTCAAAAATCAAATCGATGAA
>JAESSU010000137.1 GCA_016763955.1 Phycisphaeraceae bacterium
CGAGTCGGTGTCGCCACAGCAACATAGAGTGCGACGATGCCAAGAATCAAGAGATCCTGGGCCACCAAGGAATCACAGAGACAGGCAGGCAGGATTACGCAGCGGTTTCTGTATCAATCAGTTCATTGGCATCGTCAATGATGTACTTCTCGTCAGTTTCCATACACATCCGAACGACAGTTCCCTTAATGTTGGGTTCAACCCAAGAGTCAAACGCACCGCCGAACTTCGAACCCGCACCGTCCCAATGGAAGGTGCGGCCAATGCACGGTTCAGTCAAACGAGCGCCGGGGCGAGCAACGCGGCAGACAGATACATATTTTTGGGGCCAGATGGTTGCCAAGCTCGAAGTTTGACCTTCGTTAGCGGTTTGTTTCTGGGCCTTGCCGACAATGATGTGTGGCAAGGCAAAAACCGAACTGAGCATCGCAGGTGTGATATCTTCCGACTTAGTGGGGCTACCAGCACCATTGGAACTAACCCGATCGATAATTTCCTGCATATTGCGGAGATTTCGGAAAGTGTTCCATGACATCACCATCGCGTTGGCGACGATGCCGCGGCTGTATAACGACTGTACACGTGCTTCGACATCAAGAATCGGTTTAGCAAGACTATTGGGTACACCGCCACTTAACCATGTCGCCAACGACCCATTGGGCACGTATTTGACGACATCCATGATGGCATCGGAAACCCGTTGCTCATAATTAGTCAGCACGATATTGCGGACGATCTCGGCGGTTTCAACTTCCGCATCGAAGTAATCTTCGACCATAGCAGCAAGGCGTTTATCGACCGGACTGCCCAAGCCATGGTCCTCAGTCGAATAATTACCTTTGCCGTACTTGATGCCGATTAGATTGTAACTGCCACCATTGGCACGAATGGTTTCAGCCATCTGAAACAGGACACTGCGGGGGATGATGGGGAACTCACCGCCTTGTCTTTTGGCTTCATAGACTGGCATAACCAGTCCGCCAATCATGCCCTCCATGTTCATAGACAGGCTGGCTTCCATGACAGTCTCAGCGATGTCGGGGCGACTTGTCCAAGTTGCATCAGTGGGAACGGGGGAAACGGGCATTATATTGCTCCTAATATCAGGGTTTATTGTTGCTATCGCTGATTGCCAGCGTTCAAAATTAAGTTACAGGTTCAAACTTAAGAAGTGGCCATCAAGCCAGCAGCTTTAAGTTTGGCTAAGGTCGCGTTGAGTGTGGTTTGGAGTTCTACGGCTTGCAGGTTCACAGCAAGAATTGCCGTGTTAATAGCGGTGTTCACAGACGTGTCGGTGTAGACATCGGAAGTTGAAAGCGCGATATCAGCGACATCAACAATCGTGCCGGTGGGTGTGCCAGTGGGTGTACCGGCCAATGCCGCAACCATATCAGCTGGAAGTGAATTACCTTCCAACGGCAACACTTCGATGATGTCACCATCAGCGGTGGCGGCTCCCAAAGCCATGCCGACGATATCACCGCCGACTGTCGCGGTGATCTTGCCAGCGGCATCCAGATAAACCACAGCGTGCAAAGTGATTGCACCGGATGCGATCATCTTGCGAGTGCCAGGGCAATTAAACAATCGAACGGTTCGCGGCTGATCGGCTGCACCGGATGCTTCTTCAAGCGTACCAATTGGGCGGTCACCCACACCTGCAACTGTGAGAACACCAGCAGCAAGCTTAACTAGAGAATGCTGGGCGATTGCTGCGCCAGCTGTAAATGTTTTTAAACCAGAATCATTATATGCAGACATGTTGAATACTCCTGTATTCGAGTTTTAGGGTTTTAAAATTGTGAGCAATAGGCTCAAAGGGTTATGAATACGATGAAAAAAATCAACGCTTGGCGTTTGCTTCTTAAACAAGCGCTTGACGCAAGGCAGGTTCTTCACGGGCCACAGCTTGTGCAGCTAGATGACGTTCCATGCCAGTGTTAGCCTTGACCTTTTCATCAATGGCTGCATTCCAGCGTTCCCTGGCATCACCACCACCTTGCTTGGAGCCGGGCGTAGCGTCATCACCCAATGGATCACAGCCGGGCTTGTTGGTTTGTGCAGATAGCTTTTCCTCTGCATTCTGCTTGCCAGCTTCTGATTTTTGCAGGCGGTCATTCTGTTGTTTCATCCAGTTGTTTTTGGCTTGATCAACTGTGGCTTTAGCCTCAAGCTGATCACAAATAAACTGGGAATCCGCACCAATGCAAGCAGACTTGATTTCGCCAAAACTTGCAGCGGTACTTTCAATGCTGGCGGCCACAAATTCGGTGGTGGTGGATTGTGTGGATGGGGTTTCAGTGGGCATGGTAGATTTCTCCTGTTGACGAGTGTTGTTATTGCGACTGGCAACCAACTGTGCGGTTGCTTCAATGGTTTGATCAAACGACTGGATACCGTCGATGAGTTTTTTGGCTATCGCTTCCTGAGCAGTGAATATGCCACCTGTGCAAACTTGGGCAAGCTGTTCATCTGACAAGCCGCGACTGGTTTGCACAGCTGCACCAAAGTGTTTTTGCAAGCTATCAACAGTGGCCTGAAAGTAAGCGTCATGCTCTGCGGTGATCTGAGTGCCGGGCGTGCCTGCACCTTTGACGGCCCCTGTTGAATAAACCTTGATCTTGATTCCCTCAGCAGAAAATCTTTCGGAACTGTCTGCAAGGGCCATATAAGTGCCAATGCTCCCGATCATCGCAGTGTTTGTGTTGGCATAAATTGCATCAGTTGCAGACGCAATCCAATAGGCTGCACTAGCTCCCAAATCCTCAATGAATGCCACAACTGGTTTGGATTCACGGGCTTTGATAATTGCGTTTGCTAGATCTTCTGTGCCTGCAACTGTTCCGCCAGGGGAATCAATGATTAACAAGATCGCGTCAACACTACTGTCATTAACTGCAGCACGAATTTCCTGCTTAATGCGAATAGTAGAACTAGATTGTTGCAATGAAGTCGCTTGTTTCATCAGCGTGCCCATTGCATACACCTGGGCAATATTGGTGTTATTAGATGATTTACGAATATCTAATTCACGGGAGGCATTACGGGCCGTTGAGAGAGCAATATTGGCATCTTGTGAGACATGATCCGCCCAATTACGCTGACAAGCTTGATCGAACATCGCTTTGCCATGTGTAGGATCAATAGCCCATGTGCCAAAATACTGATCTAAGCGCGGCACATCAACACCACGAAAATCAATCGACATCTTTGATTGTTTATTCGGCATTGTCAGCCCCTTGCTTATCTGTATTGTTGTCCGTCACGTTGTCATCACCTGCGTCAGACAAAGTGATTTGGATGTCCTTGTTGCTCGGTGGATTCCAAACTTCACGCCAACTGATGGGTGGCTGTTCTGGATTAGCGGCATTGATTTTGTCCGCAGTATCCATTGCCAATTCGACCGCGAATTTCACATCTTCGCACCGCTCGGTAACCACTTCTTGAAACTGTCGGCCATTTGCAGTGGCGACACGTCTAAGACTGGTGGTTGGGTTGCCGGCTTCTAGGATTTGTGAGGACACATCCTTGAGGGGCTCGATATAAGACCACGCTGGGGGGTGCCAGGCATGGGACATTGGATTAATTTTGCTATTAGATCTCATCGCCCGGAACATCGCAGGATCATCAGCCATAAACTGGCGAACTTTCCATTCATAAATGGGTTTGTACATACGTCCGATGATTCGACGCTGTATTCTTTTCCAACTCATACGGGCTTGATCCATCGCACCACGCCAGCCACTGAAATTTGTTTTTGTTGGATCAAGTAGCAAAATCTGTAACGGCATACTTAAGTTGATTGCAATGAACTGCAGGATCAGCAAGGTATGTGGGAAAAAATTACCCGCTGGGACCTGTGGCGATGACATGGTGAGTTTTTTCCCAGGAGCAACCTTAATGTGCATGCCTGGTGAAATACCTTCGAGAATCTTGGTTGATCCATCTGTATTTTGTGATTCACTGACAGCGCCAATGGCATTAGCTTTGGCGTTGGGCTTACCGCCTTGAATGATTGACCCTGTAGACTCTTCAATCAATGCGAAGGCTGAAACGGTTTGCTGGTGCACCAGTGTGGCAAGCTGGATATCATCATGCATGCCGATTGCGTCAGCGATAGGGGCAAAAGCAGTGATACCGCGTCTTTGATGGAATCGCCTCGGGTCATAAAGATGAGTCACCTGGCGATTGCCATTAGCATCACGTGTTTTATAGACTTTTATGTCGCCTACTTTTTCAATTCGACCATTCACACCGCCATCAGATTTAGCGGCCCAATATTCCAAATGTTTACCATGGCCATCTACCAATACACCTAGATGGACGTTTCTTTTTGTTTTTGGAGTTCGGAATCGATAACTTTCTGGCGTATCAATCGCCCCACTTCTTGTAAGCAGGTTGATCGAATCACCTGCAACAATCATTGACCTAGTGCCAAGACTAATGATGCCCGTTAAGTCCTCTTCACCAGCCATATGACATTCATCAGGATTATCGGCGAACAGTTTGAATCGATGTTGTATCTCTGTGTTAAGCCCGATATCACCTGTTCTAGGATCCAGAGCGAATCCACTTTGAACCACATTGTCAACC
>JAESSU010000138.1 GCA_016763955.1 Phycisphaeraceae bacterium
GTGATCTGTCACTGCAACTGCATCATGATCGATACGCGTGGCTTTGAGTTGGATCAAAGCTTCCCATTGTGTTGCGTCTGCACTTAGTAGGTGGGCGGTGTCCTCTGTGATGACGACGGTTTGTCCGTTGGGCAAGGTGTGTGCAGAGGGGCCTCTGGATTTGCGTGATAGATCAGGTAGCGGTGTGAATTGGTGGGTGGTGCTGTCCCAAAGCCATGCGTCTTTGAGCCATGTAAGGCTGGGCATGTCTGCTAAATTCCCGCTACGCCCACTCGCAATTAAAATACGTCCGTCAGCGAGTGTGCATTGTGCATGCGCAAAACGATCCGTGGGTAACTGGCCTGCGATTTCCCAAGTGAGTGTGTCAAGGTTTAGAACTTGAATCGCGCTGCCGGTAGGACCGTTGCCGGTGACGCCTCCGGTGACGACGTACTGATGATTGACTTGTGAGCCGCTAGCAAAGAAGACACCTATCGGCATGGGGGCGATTTTATGCCAGCTGTCGGTGTTTGGGGTTGTTGCAAAAAGTGAATTTAGAAGAATACCAGCCATCAAGATCAATAGGCTGCATTGGAGTGACCATTTGAAAAAACGTGTTCTTCTCATCAACTCTTATCTTACTCTTATTTGAGCACGCACGAGAAGGTGGAAAGGAAAATTGTCGAAAGATTGTGCAATTTTTTAAGTGCCGATTTAGCGTTGACTTTCTATTGTGGCGATCAACTGGTTGATATATTTTTGGAAATGGGGGTCCCCAAGCGGCTGGGCATCCCTCGTGACCTGCTGCAATTGGGCAAGGGCTTGTTGGGGTTGCTGTTGCGTGGCAAGCAGTTTTGCACAACCGATTCGCATTCGTACCAAATTCTGGAGATGGCTTTTGTGTCCGGTGATTTTCAAAGCTTGATGTTGGTAGGCAAGGGCTCGTTGGAACTGGCCAGACTGCGCAAGAATGCCTGCAAGGTTCGTTAAGGTGTCTGGGTTTTTAGGTTTTTTAGCGAGTGACTGGGTATAACATGCAATCGCATCTTTGAATTGATTTTGTTTCTGGAACGCGAATCCAAGGTTGTACCATGTGCTGGCTTGGCTATCTCCAAGTTCAATAGCTTTTTGTAACATCGTGATGGCACGCTGATGATCCTCAAGGGGTAAACATGCTTTGCCTAACATCACATAGCCTGCGGATCGGTTGGGCATGCAGCGGATGTATTGCTCGAATTGGTTTGCGGCTTCTTGCCATTGCTTGCGAGTCATCGCATCGTTGCCCAGAATCATATGAGGTTGGGCGCGTTCGATTTCATAGCCGTTAAATCGTTTGATGGTTCGACGCATGTCTGCAAGATAGTTTTGCTTTTGTCCTAACGCTTTGTATGCAGCACTGCGGCTATAGTAAGGCAAAGGGCGATTAGGATGTGCGATCACTGCCATGTTAAAAAGGGCTAAGGCATTGGCCGGTTGGTCATCCTCAATCGCCATGGCTCCAAGGTTATAGAGCGCTATAGACGAGTTGGGGTTCTGAACCAGCGTGTCGAGCCACAACGTTTTGGCATCCTGATAAGCAAAACATCTTTCGTATGTGATCCAACCTAAACTCGCGAGCATGATGATCACAGCCGCCACCGCAGGGCGTTGGAATGATGACCGATCAAGTAATTGTCGCAAACCGCAAACCACCAGCACGATCATTGCAAGGCTCGCGTGATATTGGAAGTGATCTGCTACGTAGCTAAAACGCATGGGGTAGACATTAAAAAAACCAAGTGCGGGAAAAAGTGTCCCAACAAAAAGGAATACGGCAGCTAAAGGCCCGCGTCCAGTTTTTTTGCAGGTCACAAGTAGTGTCCCGATGACCCCAATGGCTGCGAGTGTGGGGAGCCATTGCAATAGGCTGGTTTGATCAATGGCCCATCGGTGATACATAAAAATCAAGGGCTCAGGGTATAGTAATTTGCCAACATAAAACCATGTGATCTGGCCGGCAAGTAAGGTTCGTTGCAATAGCGAGGTGTCCCAATCCTGACCGACTGCGCCGACGGTGACTTTTTCAAGATGTGCCGTGTGCAACCCAAGTGTGATGCCAATGACAAACAAAGGCAGCATCAGCAAAACCGTTCGCTTACTTAAGCGTCCGTATCGCCACCATGCCATCACCAACAGTGCTGCGGGCAAAGAGACGGTGACGGTTTTACTGAGTAACGCAAGGACATAACACAGCAGCAAGATGCCCCACGTCACCGTCGTTTGAGACTTGTTTTGCAGGGGATTTTTATTGCTTCCCAAATTAAGCAGCCGTATTCCCGCGAGCATGCCACAAAGATAGAACACCAGTGAGAGCACGTTTTTTCGCTCGGTGATCCACGCGACGGATTCAACCATGACCGGGTGAAGTGCAAAGACCATTGCGGCGAGCCATGCTCCTTTGAGCCCTATTTTTTTGAGCAGTTGCCAAAGGAGTAAGCAGCTTATGCCATGGAGTAGGATGTTAACGATGTGGTAGCCTGTTGGACTAAGTCCCCAGAGTTTATATTCCAAGAAGTAGGTCGTGAAGACCATTGGGTAATATTGCGGGTGACTGCCGGGGACGGTCCAGAGTTTGATCAGTCCGTCTAGGGAACGGATCAGTAGGTTGCCTGTGAGGTAGGAATCGTCATCCCAAATAAACCCTGCATGCCACATGGGCGCATAGACGAAAAACAGGCCTGTGATAAGAATCAGCAGGCCTGTGATGGTTTGTTGTTTAGGCTGGGGCATGAAAACTCCGCGGGGTTATTTGCGGTTTGTTATTTTTTTAACCACGGATTTTAATCACAGATTTTAACCACAAAAAACACGGAAAGCACGGAAATAAAAACTTTGTTATTGCAGTTTCCAAACGGTGCAGCCTAGGGTTTTGCGTTTGAGGTTTAACCTTAAAAAAGGAATCATCCCCAAAGCTAACTCTGTCGTTTGTGTCCGTGGCTTCTGTGTTTTGCGTGGTTAAATCTGGGGTTAAAAATAAATCGCTTATGCGTGTTATTTATTTCATAACGCGGTAGCCAATATCTTTGCGGTAAAACGCACCTTCAAATGCAATCACTTCACATGCGGCATTGGCTTTGGCTTGTGCTTCTTTAAGGTTTTTACCCATGGCACAGACATTTAAGACCCGTCCGCCATTGGTGACGATTTGGCCGTCTGATTCTTTGGTACCCGCTTGGAAGACTTGGACATCTTCCATGGCTTGTGCTTCTTTAATGCCTTTGATGACGAGGCCTTTTCTGTATTCTCCGGGATAGCCTCCTGATGCCATGACCACACAACAGCAACAGCGTTTGTCCCAATCGATGTTGACTTGATCAAGTCGGCCTTCGGCAGTGGCTTTGATGATTTCAACCAGATCGCCTTTAAGTCGCATCATCAAGGCTTGAACTTCCGGGTCACCAAATCGGACATTAAATTCCAAGACCTTAGGGCCTGCGTGTGTGAGCATTAGACCTGCATAAAGCACGCCCTTGAAATCAATGCCATCACGTCGGAGAATGTCGACGATGGGGACGAGGACTTCGCGTTCGATTTGGCGCATTATCGCGTCTGTTGCAAGTGGGGTTGGA
>JAESSU010000012.1 GCA_016763955.1 Phycisphaeraceae bacterium
AACAAGCAATTAATTCATCTCACACCAACCTACGCAATCGCGCTCAAAACGCACTTAGCCAACTCCTACAAACCCATCAAAGCAAAGCCATCCGTCATACCGCACTTAAGCAATGGGTCAGTTTAAAACATGCCGACCAAGGACTCACCCCAGCGGCAACACTCATTACCCAACATGCCCAATTAGCGAACCAAGACCCGTACCTTCAATATGTCCTACTCACCGAGCAATGGCAGCAACTCCAAAAAAAACCCAACAACAAGCCTTAAAAACAGACGCGACACAAAAACAAGCCCGTCTGTTAATCGGCAAAGCCAAAGCAACCGCCGACATTGCCCTAGCCGATCAAGACACACAAATCGCTGGCGGACTCATGCAATTACAAGCCCGCATTTATGCCTCACCACTTCTTGAAAAAACCACCCTCGCGCTGACATTGCTCGACAAAGCCCAAGCCCTGCTAAACCAACCCCAAGGGCAACTCAAAACATTATTTCTCATTCAAAACAACAAGCTCGAAACACTTTGGCAATACCTCCAAGCCTCAGCAGACATCCAACTTGATAGCCCCACATGGATGCTACTTATCGAAGCCTTTGCCAACGATGCCCAACAAAATCCCGACAACACAAAACGCGCAGAACGTGTCGAAAATTTAGCACTCCGTGCTTGGCACACAAGCCTCTTAACCGCAGATCAAATTCGCATCGCCAAGGCATTGATCCTTTTACGCAAATGGGATGTCTGTTTAAATTTATTAGGAAGTGAACCCCTCCCAAACAAAAGTCCGCAATTGAATCTAGCCATCGGCCAAGCATTGCTAGGTAAAAACCACGATCTAGAACAAGCCGTCAAAGTCCTTAGCCAAGTCACCAACAGCCTGCCTCAATCTCCGCAAGCTCACCTGTGGCTGGCAATGGCCTACGCCCTCGGTGAACAACACCGCAAAGCAACACAGCATTACCGCACCGTTCGCAAACTCGAAAAACCAGCCACCCTCACCTGGTGGCATGGTACACTCGGCCTAGCCCAATCCCTTGCAGCCATGGGACAAACCCAAGCTGCACGCAAAATTCTGCAAGTCACATTGACCCTCTATCCTGTGATCGGCGATGATGCACTAACGCAAGACCTAATCCAGCTACTGGGAAAACTCCAAAAATGATCAAACAGCCCAAACCCTTACTCACTCGCTTATCACGCACGCGTTTGTCCTGGCGACATCTACTACTACTGAGCTTTGCCACACTACTAGTCATCGGACAAACCGCCCCCACCCCCGGAAGTTCCGACCCCGGAAGTCTCACCCTCGGAAGTCTCACCCTCGGAAGTCTCACCCTTGGAAGTTTAGCCACTGGAAGTTCCGTCATCACTATTGCCGCGACCGCCGACACGCCCTCGAGTCTCTTTGCCTTTATCCTTGCCGGCGGCACCATTGGCATGATTATCATCATCCTCTCCTTTGTGGGACTCGGACTGGTGATCGATGCCTTTGTCAAAATTCGTGAAGACGATCTCTTACCTGATGAACTTGCAAAACAAGCCATCGGCCTAGCACGACAAGGTCAATTCACCGAGCTTAAAACCGTCTGCAAAACCGACAACAGCATGCTCGGCCAGATTCTTTCCCATGCTATCGAAGAAGGTGATCTTGGACTTGATGCAGTCCGTGAACACATTGAACACGAAGGCAACCGCCAACTCACCCGCTTACATCAGCGCGTCGGACTCATTGGCTTAATCGCCTCCATCGCGCCCATGCTCGGCTTGCTAGGCACCGTCGTAGGCATGATCGACTCCTTCCAAATACTCGGACTCTCCAAAGGCGTTGCAGGCCCTGACGATCTTGCAGTAGGCATCTCCAAAGCATTGGTCACCACCTGCATGGGACTGATCGTAGCCGTGCCTTTGATCTTTTTTCATGCCTACTTTCGTGACAAAGTAACACGCATTAGTAACGAAACATCTGCCATCTGTGAACGAGTCCTGCGTGTGATCGCAGTGGTGCTTACAAGACAACAACAGCTACGAAAAGTGTAATTCGTCTCGACATTTAAATTCCAAAATTAAAACACCATGCAACACATGCAGCTTAAATCTCGAACATCGATCCGCTTTACGCCCACACTCCCGGGTAGGCCCGCTACGCCCGGCGTTGCGCCCCTCGTGGACATTGTTTTTTTGCTCATCTGCTTTTACCTGTTCGTCACCCAATCACTGCAAAGTCTAGATGAAAAACAAGTCGAGCTTCCGATCATTACCCAAAGCCAATCTCAAGAATTATTGCCTGCTCAAATCGTCATTAACCTCATGCCCGATGGGACTTTCGTCGCAGCTCACAAGCCGATGTCGCTCAACGAATTGGAACTAAAATTACGCGATGCTCACCAGCAGTCACGCGATGAAAGTCGTGATCTTCGTGTGGTCATTCGAGCAGATCGCAATCAAACTTTCGACAAGCTCGACGCGATTATGAACCTCTGCCGAAAAGTCGGCCTAGAAAGGGTCGTTCTGCGCGCAAATGATAAAACGTCGTCCGCCAAAAATCTCCCCGTAACCCAAGAAAAAAATCCGAGAGAAATTCCGGGGGCACTTCTGGGAGAACTTCCGGGGCAACTTCCGGGGGGGAGTTCGCGATGATGTTTAAACCCCAACCGCAGATGCAGACCGATGAGCCCTTTGAGATGACGGCTATGGTGGACGTGGTGTTTATTTTGCTCACGTTTTTTATTATCAGTGCGCAGATGTTTGGTAATGAACATGATATTGCAATTCGCTACCAAACCGCAGTTCAATCTCAGGGACTTGCTGATGGCGACCTGCCCCCAGCGGTTATCATCACCCTACAAAACTTAGACTCCCACACCATCGGTATCCGTATGGGCCAGCGGGATCTTCGACCCGGCGATTATGCAAGCATCACCGATACCTTAAGCAAGATCAATCTCCCGCAATTATCAGTGGTCGTCCAAGCCCAAGGCAATGTGCTAATCGCTGAAGTCTCCAAAGCCCTCGATGCTGTACTAGCAAGCCCAATGAAACAAGTGAGTCTGTCAAAAAGCCCGCGACCTAATAAGGAAATCACCAAACACAATGAGTGATGCCAATCGCACAAGCAATCCTTGGCAAAAGTTTAGACGTGACGGTTTAAGCTGGTCGCTATCGTTGATTATTCATTGCAGCATCCTCACAATCCTTGCACTAGTTTCCGTGAGTCAGCCGTACCTAGCACCTGAAGATATCTCCCTTTCAATCCGTAAAACCGATGAACCCAAAAGCAGTTCGCAAGCTAAACAGGGAGACTCCCAAAGCATCGACCCACAAGAACAATTACAAAAATTACTCAACCAAACCCCGATGGTCCAGCCCAAGTTACTCACGCAAATCCAGCCACCCAAAATGCTGCTTCCTGAACACCTAAAAGCACCCAATGTCCAAGCTGATATCCTGATGCAGCAGCTTCATGCAAGCGACCTTTCCTCAGGCAGAGACCGCCAACAAATCATCCCCATGGGTTTATTGCAAGGCACCACACAAGGCTTCCAAAAAATGATCGGCCAGTGGCGCGGTAGCGGCCTAGACGTTGTCCTAGTCATCGATGTCACCCAATCCATGCGACCGTATCTAGATCAAGCCAAGCTCCGCCTAAAACAAATCATGGGCGTGATCACCGGCATACTTGATGACGAAACAGCCCCCATGAAAATCGTCCGATTTGGTGTGGTCGCCTACAAAGATAAAGGCGATTTCCGCAATGGCAGCGGCCTCGCCCAAGGCAGTTGTCGTCTGCAACCACTCACCAACAGTCTGGTTTTAGTGCAGCGATTTTTAGATAGTCTCCATGCCAGCGGCGGCGGTGATTATGAAGAGCCCATCACTTATGCGCTGCGATTAGCCACCGATCATCGTTATGTGAATTGGGATATTAACCGCAAGTCATTGATCATCCTCGTCGCCGATGCCCCATCATATAAAAACTCCGAAAAAGAACTCAAACGTTTAGCCACTCGCTTTGGCAATGAACACGAAGGCCGCATCAACACCATCGACACCGGCGACGGCAAACGCAAACAAGTCCTCCAAGACCTGCAAACTATCGCCCACTATGGTCACGGCGAATCATTTTTACTCGAAGACCAACAAGCTTTCTGGGAACACCTGATCGCCTCCGTCTTCGGCCGAGAATACAAGGCCGATGTCGATCTGATCCTACAACGCTATCTCAAAGAAAAGCCGTGAGAAACAAAGCCGTTTTTAACCATAGAGGACACAAAGAGAAAAAGACATCAGTTTAAGAATCTGATTCTTAAACTGATGTCTTTGATTTTCAGAAATAGCTGGTTAAACAGCGACGGATTCAAGAAAAAGGTTCCTGACAACACCTTCTCTTATTTTGTTTTAGGTGCAACAGCATATTTTTCAGGTGTCGTATCGAACTTTTTCTTGCTGCTAGGGCTCGCAAAAAGATAGAGTTGTTTTTTGTAGACAGAGAAGATTTCTGGTTTACCTAGATTCTTCATGCCATGCTTGTCCACTTGACAAACGACGCAAAGACCCTTCAGGACAGGCAGAAACATTGAAGGATTTTTCTTGAATAGATCACGAGCCATTTCTTTGACAAAATAGTACGTTATTCCATCATAAACGGCACTAAACTCTTTCTTGCCTTTTACTGCTTTACCCATCTTGTGATAAGCCACCGGACAGTAACCACCCAAGGCAACAGGTGATTTGTAGTTTTTGATAAACGTCGCATATTTTTCTGGTGAAGCATCGAAAGTTTTCTTACTACCGGCACCAGCGAAAAGATAGAGTTGTTTTTTGTAAATTGAGAAAATTTCAGGTTTCCCAGGATTGTCCATCCCCTTTTTACCAACCTTGCAAACGACGCAAAGACCATTCAGGACAGGCAGAAACCTTGAAGGATTTTTCTTAAAAAGATCACGAGCCATTTCTTTGACAAAATAGTACGTTTTCCCATCATAAACGGCACTAAACTCTTTCTTGCCTTTTACCGCTTTATCCATCTTGTGATAAGCCACCGGACAGTAACCCTCTAAAGCCACCGGAGCCTCTGCCGCAAACAAGGGCCCTGATGCTGATATGCTCATGACCCCAATAACCATGCCAATGATAACTATTCGACGATAATTCAGTACTTCCATGATTTATTTCTCCAAAAAAACGACTAAAACGAACTACAGAACAAGCCCCCTACACAGGCATTATAATAAAACCTGATTCACAATAACTACCAACGTACCTTTCATTCATGTTGTCAACAAAGGAATTTCTTCAAACGACACGCTTACTTTTATTTAATGCCCAGCCCTTAAAAATAATTCCGAACTCAAACAATAAATTTTTCTTCGTGGGCTACCGCAGGCACGCCGCCCACCTGAAGTATTATCTTTCTGTAATGACAACTCAGTACTACCATGATTTATTTCTCCAAAAACTAAAAATGAACTGAGGGCGTCAAACGGAGCCTGACCCACGTCGTCGAAAAGGTCAATAATTGAGCCAGCAAACCATCACGTTATGGGTAAGAACTTTCATAAGCATCGCATGGTTTTGTGACCAATAGCTTCGTTCACGAATGGCTGAACCCAAGGTTTTTTTGATCCTGCTAAAGACCGTTTCAACTTACCAACGTTGGCCGTAGTTTGTTCGCTTTATATCTTTAAACAAACGTCGCATCAGACGGCGGGAGACACTTTTAGGCAGCTTCTGGCCGGGACATCCTACACGGGTGGGAATTAAACTTTTAATGCCATGCACGTCATGTAAAAATTGGTGATTGTGATGTGACTCATAGCCCACGTTGCCGAGCATTTGTTGAATATTTATATCATCAATAAGCTGGTCTAAAGTACAATCAAGCTGGTTAACATCCGGTGTGGGCCTGCGGCATGGCCATGCCGCGAGAACCCTGTGTGTGGCGGATTCAATTCCCAATCACAACACCGCATGAGCTGTAAGCTCGCGGCTATTTTTGTATCTTTAATAGCCGCAGGCATACTTGCCTGCGCGGAGATGTTGTTGCTGTTCAAAATTTAGCTTGCAGTTAACACCGGCGAGCGTGCAGCAGCGACTTCATCAAGCCGGTCAATACATGCATGATACGGCGCGGCTTTCACAAAGGCAGCATCCTCTTCAATCCCATCAGCGATGGTATCCATCACCTTGATAAAATGATCCAGGGTTGCTTTGCTTTCAGTCTCTGTGGGTTCGATCATTAAGCAATCATGCACGGGCCAGTGCATGGTGGGCGGATGTATGCCGTAGTCGATCATGCGTTTGGCGATGTCGATGAGGGTCACGCCCTTAGCTAATAAATCCTTGGGCACGGTGATGAACTCATGCGCACAATACTTCTTCTCTGCTTTAGAAAAGTAAGGCATGGCAAAACGGTCTTCCATACAGGCTGCTAAATAGTTAGCGTTAAGTACGGCAGTTTCACCAATATTGCGAATCCCATCGGGGCCTGCTGCTGCGATATAAGTCCAACAGCGAAGGAGGACACCGACTTGCCCAAAGAAGCTGCGGACTTTGCCAATGCTTTTAGGTAAGTTGCTTTTTAAGCTGTAGGTTTTGTCATCATTTTGGACGACTTGGGGGACGGGCAGATAGGGAGCTAGGAAATCTTTAACCGCGATGGGGCCGCTACCGGGGCCGCCGCAACCGTGGGGAGTGCTAAAGGTTTTGTGTGTGTTGTAGTGCATGATGTCCACGCCAAAGTCACCGGGACGAGCCACGCCAACGATGGCATTCATGTTTGCACCATCGAGATATAACAAAGCACCTGCGTCATGGAGAATCTTGGCAATCTCACCGATCTGGCCATCAAACAAGCCAGCGGTGTTGGGATTGGTGATCATCATTGCAGCAGTTTCGCCATCGACCATTTCACGCAGCGCATCCATATCGACGTAACCGTCTTGGGTTGAGGGGACGCTGATGACACCTGCACCACACATAGCGCATGAGGCGGGGTTCGTGCCATGGGCAGTGTCGGGTGCTAGAACTTTACGACGCTGGGGGGCGTTGCCGCCTTTGGGATCATTAAAGTATGCACGGATGACTTTTAGGGCCGTAAATTCGCCGTGAGCACCAGCTGCGGGTTGCAAGGAGACTTGGTCAAGGCCTGCGATTTCCGCGAGCCAAGTTTGTGTCTCATGGAGCATTTTGAGCATGCCTTGTGCGTCATCATCATCTTGTAATGGATGCACGCCGGTGAAACCTTCCATGCTTGCTGCTGCTTCGTTGATTGAAGGGTTAAACTTCATGGTGCAACTACCTAGTGGGTAGAAGTTGGCATCCACGGAGAAGTTGCGTTTGGCTAGTGCAGTGTAATGACGGACCACATCGAGCTGCCCGACTTCCGGGAGGTTGAGCAAATCGTCTGCGAGTAAATCACTGTCGATGGCTATTTCGGGGACATCGAGTTGTGGCAAATCCAGACTGGGCGTTTTAGGTGCTGGGTTATGCTGTTCAAATATTAATTTTGGGGAAGCTTTAGGGTCAATCATTTACTTACCCTCCTTTAGCAAACTCACTAGGGCATCGAGTTCTTCAACGGTTCGTTTTTCAGTGACAGCGATGAGCAATTGATTCGCCGTACCGATGCCAAGTTTTTCACAGCAAAGCCCCGGAAGGATGCTGCGTTTTTTACCTGCGTCGATCATGGTCTGTGCAGTCGATGGGCAGTTGATCACAAACTCATGGAAAAACGCCCCTCCCCCGGAAGCCCCGGGAGCTTCTGAAAATGCCCTTGAGTAGCCATCAAGTTTGATGATTTGATCTGCAAGGTAGTGTGCTTTGTGATAACACTGTTTGGCGACGTTTTGCATGCCACGAGGCCCCATGGCGGACATATATATTGTTGCGCGAACAGCAAGGAGGCCTTGGTTGGTGCAGATATTACTGGTTGCTTTAGCACCGCGGATATGTTGTTCACGGGTTTGTAATGTTAGGCAAAAACCTCGCCTGCCCTGTTTGTCCGCGGTCTGACCTATTAAGCGGCCGGGCATTTTTCGCATGAACTTTTTACGCGCTGCAAAGAGTCCAAGGTAAGGCCCGCCAAATTGGAAGGGAATGCCCAGGGGTTGCCCTTCACCTGCTGCGATGTCAGCTCCGCAAGCGCCAGGGCGTTTGAGGAAACTACAGGCAATAGGGTTAAAGACGGCGATGGCCATGGTTTTGTTTTCACTGTGAGCCACTTCAAATTGCTTGGTCCAGTTTTCGATTTGGCCAAAGACGTTGGGCGATTGGATGACCACGGCTGCGGTGTCGTTGTCGATCAAATCGGTGATGGTATCCGTTGAGATGATGCCATCGGTAGCAGGCAATTCAACGTACTGGGCAGCTAGGTCATGGAGATAACTTTTGATGACCGTCTTGTAGTCTGGATGCAGGGTTTCGCCGACGAGGACACGGCGTTTGCCGGTGCTGTTAAGTGCTAGGAGCACGCCTTCGATAACAGCGGTTGCCCCGTCGTACATCGATGCGTTGGAGACATCTAAATCGGTGAGTCGGGTGACCTGCGTTTGGAACTCAAAAAAAGCTTGTAAGGAACCTTGTGAGGCTTCCGCTTGATAAGGCGTGTACGCGGTGACGAACTCACCTTTGGCGGCCATGTTGTTGACCACTTGCGGGATGAAGTGGTCGTAGGCACCGCCCCCTAAAAAGCAGGATTGGCTTGTCGCAGTGTTATTGAGCTTGGCCATTGCCTCAAGGTCTCGCTGTAATTGAAGTTCACTACGAGCTGGTGGCAGACACAGGTCTCTTTGCAATCGGTATTCCGCGGGCAGGTTGGCATAAAACGATTCGACATCCGGGGCGCCGATTTTTTCGAGCATTTCTAGCCGGTCTGCTTGGGTAATCTGAACATAATCCATGTAAAGCTTCCAATGTTTTGGATTCAAAATGAGGTCACAAGAGGGCATATGATACCGCCCCCCCGGAAGTTTTGCGATGGCCCCTCGTATTGATACTTGTTTTTTTAACACGAAGAGCACAAAGAACACGAAGGACACAAAGCCCACAGGTTCAAGGCTCAACGAAACAATTATTTTAAAACGAGCCCCATTCTTTCTATCTCTAGGGCTTTGTGTCAAAAACAGCTTTAAACTTCGTGTCCTTCGTGTCCTTTGTGCCTTGGTGTTTAAAAAAACCACTGCTCGGCTGCATCATCACCGGTTACTGAGCCGGGGTTGATTTGGCTTTATCTTCCGGTGGCGGTTAAAATCCCAATCTGTCTATTTTGCTAAAAAGTCTCAGACGGAAAGCCGCTGATTATGATCACGATGCTTGGAAATGCTGCCATCGAAGGTTCTACGTACTCGATTACGGGGATCATCGATCTAATTCAAAACAATATTTGGCTCACGATTCTTGTGAAGCTGGCCGTCATTGGCTCGGTCTTCTTATCTGGGGTGAGCCTAATCGCCATGTTCAGTATCTGGTGGGAGCGCAAGGTCGCTGGGCATATTCAAGGTCGCCTAGGCCCGATGCACACGGGTAAATGGCATGGCTGGTCACAGTCGCTTGCGGACGGCATTAAGCTAATCCAAAAAGAAGACCTGATCCCTGAAGGTGCAGACAAACTCCTGTTCCGTATTGCACCTTACATCGCATTTGCTCCGGTTTTTGCCGCGTTTGTCGCTTTACCGTTTGGCCCACAACTTTGTTTTGATGGCAGCTTTAATAATGGCCTGCTCTACATTCTGGCAGTGATGGCCATTGAAGTGATGGCGGTGATTCTTGCCGGCTGGGGTTCTAACAGCAAATGGGCGATTTATGGTGCCATGCGTGAAGCATGCCAAATGGTCAGCTACGAAGTGCCTTTGGGTTTATCACTCATCTGTGCGATTTTGGTCGCAGGCACGCTGAACATGGTCGAGCTAGGCTACCTCCAAGGCGGGGGCATGCATGACTGGCTTGTCTTCCATAATCCCTTTTTAACTTTTGCTTTCTGCCTGTTTTTTGTCGCATCACTGGCCTCGTGTAAACGCGCGCCTTTTGACTTACCCGAATCCGAATCGGAACTGGTCGCAGGTTTCCACACTGAATACTCGGGCTTGCGATTTAGCTTTTTCTTCTTTGCTGAGTATGCGGGCATGTTCGTCATTGGCGTGATTAGTGCCTTTACCTTCCTTGGTGGCTGGAATAGTCCTTTGGGCGGATTAGACCCCATCTATATGGACCTTAATTACAACCCCATTGCTGCGGGCATGGCTTATGCAAGCGGCGCATTGGGAAATGCGAGTGGTTTGACCGGCATGGCGGATGCGATCAATGTCCACAGTGGCGCCACCGGCGAAAACGCCATCACCGCCGGGCAGCTTGCGATTGTGAATCTTTACAGCTTAGGCTGGGTGCTACTTAAGACTTTCGGTTTGATTTTCGTGCAAATTTGGATTCGCTGGACTTTGCCGCGTATTCGCATTGACCAAGTGATGTACACCTGCGTGAAAGTGCTTTTGCCGATGAGTTTAGTAGCCTTGATCGGTAACGCATTATGGATCGCTTTGGTCCCACAAGCTCCAACGCAAGCGGGTCTTAATGGTGCAAACTGGGGTCATCTAGCAGGCACGGAAACCGGACTACAAGGTCTTACGCAAGTCGTTCTCCTACTGATGGGACTCGCGTTATTAGCCAGCCTGGTCCTAATTGTCGCCTATGCTTGGATCACTCGTGACAAGCATCCGCGAAAGAGCTTCTTCGACAAAGACATGCCTGTGGGCAACAAGATTGCCTGGATGAGCACGCAAAAGTAAGCACTTTAAAATTCAAAACAATTGTAACCCCGTGGCCCACTTGGTCACGGGGTTTTTTGTTAGGTTTTGCCCTGTATCTGCCCCATCTGGCTACAATCGATTGCATTTAAAAAAGCTCAACACCCCACCATCAAGCTTGTTTTTATCAGCCGATCCGTCTGTGCGGATAGGTTGCGGTGTTTTTCATCATCATCTGATCAAGAAGCTCAATTCGCAGAGAACTCTAACCGAACTTATAAGCATAGGCCCATGAAATTCGTACTTAAACAGACTCGTTCTGCCATCTAAGCAGTGCCATTCTGGAGCATGTGTCTGAAAATATAAGTTTTCAAAAATATCCGGCTAAGGGGCGCCTAATTGTCCGAAAATAATTCACAAACATTGATGCTCGGGGCAATCAATCAAGAAGACGAGCTGGTACGCCAAACGCTTGCTCAATTAGGTCCTGCTGTGATTCAGCCTGGGGCACTGTTTGCATTAATGGAATCAGATGCCACGGACATGGCACGCGTCCGAGATGCGATTAGCAGTTGCCCGACACTCACCGCTAGAGTCTTGGCCGTGATCAACTCCGCAGCGTTTGGCATCTCCCGGCAGATCAGTAGCATCGAACGTGCGGTGACATTACTGGGTCCAAGCCGCGCTCGCTCTGTTGCCATGGCATACGGTCTGCGAATGCTCACGGAATGCGCATCGCTTCCCAAAGAAATTGCCGACAGTATCTGGGCCAACAGTCTTCAAAAAGCCATCGCCGCACGCAAGTTTTGTGAGCTAAACGCCCCTGAACTAGCAGATGACGCTTACAGCCTAGCCTTGATTCAAGATATCGGCCTGCCCATGCTCATCAGTGTCAATCCTGATGTCTTCACCCAACAAGCCTATATTGCCAACTCGCAAAGCAACTGGTGCCAATGGGAAAAACAGCAGTTTGGTTTTGATCACACCGCAGTAGGTCAAGGACTCCTTCGAGAATGGCATGCATCACGCAAACTTCAACGCTACGTGATCAACCATCACGAACCCCCTGCCCGCAGTGTTCAAGAAGCCGAAGCCTCCATCCTTGACTGGTCGATTTTCATGGCCAGTTTACTCCCGCATCTCAATGAAGACCCCGACTCCGTGTGTATGAATTGGTTGCAAAATCTTCATGCACAGTTTCTAAGCAAGGAATATCCTACACTCGATCGATTCATGATCAGTATCGCTCAAGAAGCACGGACGTTGTACAGCAACACCCCCAAAGTCCAATCCACCGAGATGATCCTGCGCAAACTCACCGCACAAGTCACCACCGCCGCGATTAGTCATACCGCCAAACTCTGCCGCATGGAAAAGGATGTCGATCAAACGAAACAGGGACTCAACGATCTGAAATTCCAGGCCTTCACGGATCCGCTTACCAAGGTACTTAACCGTCGAGGCTTTACACAACTCGCCCAACGGCGTTTAGAAATGGCCTCCGTTCAAGGAACCGGTGTCTGCTGTATGCTCATTGATCTTGATGATTTTAAGCAAGTCAACGATACCCATGGCCATGATGCAGGTGATCTACTACTGCGGGGTTTATCACGAATTTTCCGTAAAAAACTTGGCCCCAACGATTTGATCGGTCGCCTGGGCGGAGATGAGTTTGCGGTCCTTATCGCAGGCGTTGACCGCGCACGAGCCTTTGCTGTGAGTCAAAAACTTGCCGGCAGTGTCGAAGGCAAGGAACTGCGACTGCGTGATGACTTGACACTTCGATCCTATTTTTCTGTGGGTGCGGTTTTTACTGATATCTGTCTAGATGATCTGACCATTGATCTGCTATTAACCCTTGCGGATCAAGCGATTTATCAACGGAAGAAAAATGGTAA
>JAESSU010000139.1 GCA_016763955.1 Phycisphaeraceae bacterium
CAAAAGCCGGCTCGCAGCAGCCATCGCGTTGTATTGAGGACGGGTTGTCAGGTCACTGTTACGAACCATCCCCCACATTTTCCCTTTGACTTGTGAATGAGTGAAGAACCGAAAGTAAAACGCCTTGGATTCATGGGACATGATGGAACGAGCATAAAAACGACATATATCCTGAGCCATCACTTTTTCGTCTTTAATACTTACTTCTGTTGTGACCTTATCCTTAGTCAAAAAAGGGTAATAACCATAGGACACCTCGGACCCCCAAACAGGCCCCAAGATAGACAGACGTTTTGCATAATCATCAATATGTTTCTTTAAGTGATAATTATTACTATGTGCATGCATAAACCATAGGTCAATATAGTCAGAAACATGATTATCAAGTTCATCCTCGAGATAATCGTACCCATCTGAATGAAAGCCCTGACCAATTAGATAGTTCTTGTTGATACTTTTTAAAGCCAGTGACGCAACTTTGTTGCCAGCAGCCATTTCATGAGGCAGAAAATAACCGCCATTACCTTCAGGTTCGCCCCGAATTTCCCAGGCTTTGACATTGTCAGGAAACTTTGATGCAACAGCCTGTAAATGATGATAAAAATCCCGTAAGTCCTTGGAGAATTTTTTGACTGGCCGACCAAAAGTTTTAGGATGTTGAAATTTTTCCGGTGTTGAACTGGGTGTCACAAAAACATTTAGACCTGCCTCTGCACAAGCCTTAACATTTCGATCAACTATTTTCTCAATACCAGCCAGACGCCACACCAAGGCCTCCTGAACATAACTCACGCCCGCCAGCGCGATCATGTGAGCTGCATCTTCGGGGGTATACGAAAGGTTCTTCCTATAAAATCGAAACGCCAACTGAGCCTTAAGGCAAACTGGCCCGTCACCTACCGGCGCTTTTAAGGGGGCAACAACACTCACTGTTGTCAGCAAATCGCCTACCTTGTGGGTACTGGTTTTCGATGTACTTTCCAAACGATAATGACCCACCGCAAGTAAACCAAAAGACAACTCACTTGCGGCCTTTGAACCTTTCACGACTATTTTCCCGTCATAGTCGAGCAACTGCCACGCTCCTCCGCAAGCAATATGTGATCCTAAAGTTATTGTCACCTCCGTACCCGCAACAAAAACATTGCCCGGATTCAACGATGGTGTTCGAGTTTTCTTAGAGACAACAGACACAACCTTTGAAAATTTTCTCTTCGCTACTAGCCTAGTCACAGCCACGCCTTTGATCGAAATATCTGATCCTATAACGTGAAGGTTTCGATCTTTCCATTGTCCGGTGGCAGACGTAAATATCAAAGGGAAACCAAACCAAGGTTTGATTTACTAACGACCCGTACCACAAAAGTGATCTCCCCGTCGCCTTGCACATCACCGACTGGTTTGCCTTGACTCATAAAGCCGCGTTTTTTACCTTGGGTATCCTTCCAATGCAGACCGCAATAAAGCTTTGTTTTTCCCAGCCCTTTATAGGCAACTGTTAATTCAACCGTTTGCCCGATTTGAACCTGATCTGGATACGTCACCGTACACCATTCATTAAGTTTCTGCGTGACTGTCTCTGCCGCTAGCAAGCTGTTTACAGGAATTAATAATGCTAAAAAAACAACAGCTAAAAACACTCTAAACATGTTACACTCCTCAAAATGCCGTCATTAACGGCAATATCTTAATTAAGTTAAGCAAACTCTTGGCCTAATACTTTCATCACAATTGATGGTTGTGTTTCTACCAAGTCATTTATTTTATGATTTTATATTAACTAACAGAACACGAGCAATTGATCCTATTGACCAACCTGCCTATGCAAACAAAAGTCATACTTACTCAGCGAAACCAGTAAAATCCGTGATGGGGCTGTGGCACATAACAGTCACTTAGTTAAGCCAACACTGCAAAATCCACACTCAGAGCACACAACATCTCACGCGTGCATCACCGAACCTCCAATATCTCATGGAAGAATCGTAATTTGATTAAATTTACGGTCATAGACAAACATAAAATTCGATGATTGCGTTTCTACGAAATAATTTGTTTTGAGATCATCCTTACCATTGGCCGTGCAATGACCATCGGCAAACAAGACCTGAGCTTGATCAACCCCATGTCGAAGATGTAAGCCTTTTTTCGAATGGTTAAAGTACATATATGAAAACTGAGTTTTGATCGCTCCCGTATCTACGGTATCTCCAACCGTAAAATAAGCCGCAGGACTCCTAATCAAGTACATATTCGTATACAGAGAAATCGTCCCTGGGACATTACTTTCATATTCATTGGTTGACGATGGCACTGTTTTGTAGTTAACGCCATAAGTATTCCAATTACCTACGCTGGTGCCAATATACGATTCGGGTGTAAATGAAGGACAGACTGTAATATTGCGATTAATATAGTTTCCCTTAATCAGTATTCTATTAAAAGGCCTTACTTGAGTCACAGCCCCCACTAACTCCGTCCCGGCGTTAGCCATGATTCCTTTGTTATCCTCTGCATAGGTCAATACGCAGATGCCATATTGCTTTAAATTACTTAAACACCGAACGTCCGTCGCACGCTCTCTAGCTTTGTGCAAAGCGGGCAGCAAAATAGCAATCAAAAGCGTGACAATTGATAAGACAACGAGCAATTCAATTAAGGTAAAACCACCTGGGCTTAATAATGACCCCCTCGAATTGGACTTGTGGAATAATCTATTCATCTGATTTTCCTTTACACGACGTATTGCGTCATTTTGACCTGTGAATACTCGACTATTATTAAGAATATGGTTCATCACAAAATCCTTTTTCTAAAACTTTGCGTCTATCCGCTTAAATACTGAGTCTTTATTCCGCTGCAACTTTTTTTTCAATACTAGACGCCTTTGTTGCTTCTACGCATGAATCTCGTTTTATCAATTTTGATTTAAATTTCCGAGATTTTGTTTTTTGCCCTCGCATCACTTTGTCCAGAGTTTCAAAAGCCACATGAGTCATTTCCAGTGCATTAATTTCATAGGAACTTAAAGTTGGAGCCAAGATGCTACTTAGATAGAACTCCGCTAAGCTGATAATTGAAAGTTGTGAAGGCACGGCTATTTGCCGAGGCCAACAAGCATTGAGTACGCCCACACAGTGAAAAGGGTCTTGCACGATCACCGCAGTGGGCGGACTTTGCATCTCAAAAAGTTCCGAGGCAGCCTGAAACGTCCCGATGCCCGCTCTTCCCCCCATTTTGATTAATTGCTTATCTTGAGATAATCCTAGCATCTGAGTGCCTTGCGAAAAGAATCTCATACACTCTCTAATAATTCGAAATTTTTCTTCATTACCAATATAGGCAATCTTTTTATGCCCTAATGACTTTAAATACCTCAGTGCTTGATACATTTTGTATTCGTAATCAACTTCAATCGAAGGAATTTCCTTACACGGTGTATATCGATCCAACAACACCACGGGGACGTGATTGTCATGGAGCATCATAATTTCCTCATCAGCCACTTCTTCAGCGGTGATGATGACTCCCTTAATCCCTTTTTTCTTGACCACATCCCAGAGATAACTTTTTTCTTTATTGATATAGCTATCGCTGTACGGTATCAGGAGAATGTGACGATCATCCCTTTGGGCAATATCGCCGATGGCTCTCCAAATTTTAAACATAAAGCCATGCGCTTCCATCGCGGGGGCGTACATCACGATACCGATGGTTTCCAATTCTGTGACAGCCGGTTGTTTTTCTCTGGAAGCGACAAAGGTGCCTTGCCCAGCCCTTCTGGTAATCAAGCCTTCGTTTTCCATGGCTTGCAGAGTTTTGCGAACGGTTCCTCGACTCACACCAAAACGCATGACCAACTCACGGTCAGAATGAAATGGATCTCCGGGCTGCAATTTATTGCTCAAGATATCCTCTTCGAGAATTTCTTTGATTTGACTGTGAAGCGGAATGGGTTTGTTTTTATCAAACATAATGATTAGTCATTTCCAATACAGGCACAAAAAAAAAGAACCGGTACAAAGGTATATACATTAAAATAAGCCGAGTCAAGCTTATTGAAAAAATAAACTTCAATTTACTCCGTGATTTTTCACACAGGACATCGTGATTGCATGTGTTTAAAAGCTACTACTAGCCGCAGAATAATCTCAAAAAAAAGCCCGGTTTTTAGGGCCCTAAACTCAATTTTTAGGACCATTTTTAAAAATGAGAACTCAATCGCAGCATCATTATCGATTATAAGTTTATTTTTTAGAATTATTTAAGAACATTTACACCAAGCCACGCTCAGGCTATTAAATTTCGCAACCAGACTGTGCCAATCACTAAATCAGCTTGTCTCTTCTCACAGGGCCATGCGAAGCGTCCAGTTCTTGATGATTGTTTAGAGCCTCAAAATAAACTTGCCGCCTGTTGGCAATTAGGATGTCCACCTATAAAAACACAATTTTATACCACGAGGGTGGTATAACATTGTGTTTTAAACGTATTGATGGATTCGTGTGAACCCTATGATTTAATGCAAGACAATTTAATACGCATCGCGTCTATTTTGTACACGTCGAACGGTTCATAAGACTTTGTAACGTTTGTATGGGCGATGTCAGTCACGCACAAGTTTTAATCGTGAACGGTATCATCCGCCATTTCACGCAGCAGTTTGAGATTTTCCTCAAAAAGAACATCATCAATATTCTCAGCAAAAATATAAGCTCCGTATGCCTTGGCCACCCATACTTCATAACCACCGCGATGCAGTGAATCACGGGTGACTAGGTAGCCATTAGAACCATTGGTGACGCTGGCACAAAGTGTGTGCTCAATGGGGCTGGCATGACGCAATCGCAACACGATTTCAGAAAATGTTTCACCAGGAAAAGGAACGATTGCCACCGGCCCAATTCGGGTAATGGTCTGCTTGATGGTCTTGTTTGTTTGCGGGTCAACCTGACATGCATCAACGACTGCGTTCCAGTGCAGGTACTCGCATTGATTTTTTTCAGGATCACACTTGGCTAATTCTCGCTTCGCTTCATCGAGACTCGGCAGAGGACGATAGGGTAATGCCATCGGCTTGGTGAGGACGGCCATATCCAAATCACGAAGGTCCTTAATTG
>JAESSU010000140.1 GCA_016763955.1 Phycisphaeraceae bacterium
AATGACTTAGTCCTGTTGCTTGTGTACGCTCCCCTCCCGGAAGCTTGCTTGAGGCTTCCAAAGCGTTTTGGGAGCGGACAAAATAATACTCGATGGGTATAATGTTATTTAGTGATTTAACCCTTTGGATTGCTTGTTTATTGAATGATGAGGTTTACAGTTGGAATTAACCATCGCATTGCCAGACGGCGATGAGCAGTTTGTCATGACCGGCACAGGTGAGACAAATCTCAAGCTCATTCGTGAGGCATTAAATATTCGCATTACATCGCGTGATGGCAATTTGAAACTCAGTGGTGAATCCGGTGCGGTGGGGCGTGCTGCTCATGTTCTAAATCAACTCTCCGAAGCTGCGAGGCGTAATAAGCCCACGAGCAAACAGGCGTTGCTACAGCTCATTTCGATGTCGCATGAATTGATGGACACATTTCGTTCATCGGGCATGATGGCTGCTGAGGATAAAGAACCGATTAACGTAGATGCAGGGCTAAGTGTGTACTTGCGTGAGCGTCGGATTAAACCGGCGACTCCGGGGCAGCGGTTGTATCTCAAAGCGTTGCTTGAATATGACGTGACATTTTGCTGTGGGCCTGCGGGGACGGGTAAGACTTACTTAGCGGTGGCAGCTGCGGTGGCGTTGCTTAAGCGAGGGGAAGTGCGCAAGCTGGTGCTTGTGCGGCCTGCGGTGGAAGCAGGTGAGCGGTTAGGATTTTTGCCTGGCACGATGCAAGATAAAGTGAATCCTTACTTGCGTCCGTTGCTTGATGGTTTGCATGACATGATGGACTTTGATCAGGTTGCACGATTCATGGCAAGCGACATTATCGAGATTGTGCCTTTGGCATTTATGCGGGGGCGAACGCTTAATGATGCCATGATTATTTTGGATGAAGCGCAGAATACAACACGCTCACAGATGATGATGTTTCTCACTCGTCTGGGGCATGGGAGCAAAATGGTCATCACCGGCGATACCTCGCAGACCGACCTAGATGACCCGCGTGATTCGGGCTTGATCGATGCGGTTTATCGTCTTAGGGACACTGGCGGAATTGCTTTTGCGGAACTTAATAAGTCGGACATTGTTAGGCATAATCTGGTTCAACGGATCGTTGAAGCCTACGAAGGGCCTTCGAAAAACAGGCTACGTCCGAATAAATCACAAGAAAATGGCGAAATTATTGATTCTGACAGGTATGTTGGATTCAGTAGTTATATGGAATTGGGTTGCTTGTTGATCTGGTCGATATCAGAGTAAGACGTGTATTGTTATGCGGGTCTAGTAAAATGGCCGGTATACCCATCGGGTATGATTTTGCCCGCGATGAAAACGGTTTGGCGTCTTAAACAACATGCCGTTTACACAAGCAATAGGACAAGTTCATAGACGAGGGGTATAGTGGTTGGAATTTTTGATTTTTAAGATGAGTCGTGTGTATGCCCGTAGGCAAGAGTAATACATCATCAAGACGCGGTAATGTCCGGCGAGGCGTGCGCAAACCTCAAGCAGGTTGGCGGACTATTTTTCGTGAGCGTTTTATCTGGTGGGCTGTTCTCTATACGGTGGCGATGACTTTACTGGGCGGTTTTTTGATTCACCGTGCAGACCAGAGACCTGAATTTGTCGTAGACGAAATCACCACCCGCCCGGTTGTCCCACGTGTTGCGTTTCTAGCAATCGATGAACGTGAGACGGACATCCGTAAACTGAACGCTAAGGAGCGTGAGCCGTCACTGTATAAACCCAATGACGCGTTTTTTAAACAGGCTAATTTAGCCTTGCATCAGTTGCTACAGATTGGGACGGATTACGAAACCCCGCAACAAATTCCTGTGGATTTAAGACAGAGTTTGTCAATCGATTCACGGGCACTTAAAGAACTCAAAAAGTTTAGCAGTGATCAAACGCATCAGGCTGATTGGATTCAGAAAATTGAGCGCCTGCTTGATCGCGTGGCAGGCCTTGCCATGTTAATGCCCAAACGCATGGAAGCCGAGACCGGCGGGGGGACACTGACCTCCATGATTTATATTCAGCATCCGGTGTATGGCGAATTGCCCCGGGCCAACTCCAATGGCTATAGCCTTAGTGATGGTGATGGACGATTTTATTCCACCAATGAGTCTGAACGGTTTCGCACGGATGTCCGCAAGTTGGTGCAAACCCAGTTCCCCGCAGCTTTGCGTCAGGCTGTCATCACGGTGATTCTTGACCGCATCCAACCGACTTATCTTTTTGATCAAGAAAAAACCCTTGCACGCAAGCAGGCTGCTTATGACCGTGTTGAACCTGCGACTCTAACGTATACCCCCGATCAAGTGATGATCCCCGCTGGGACTTCGCTTAAGAGTCAGGATATCCAGCTTCTTGAACAGGAAAATAACGCTTATCGTTTGAGTCTTAAAAAGCGCACCTTAATTGGGCCTCTTAATGTTTCCACCGCAATGCTCCTTGGACGCTTTGGGATGTTGTGGGTGGTGTGCATTGCGATGTGGATTTACATCATTGGCTTTTCAAGGCGTATTGCAGAGAATCCGATGCGTGGGCTGGCTTTGTCACTTTTGATCATTGGCTGTCAAGGGTTAGCGATCTTTATCACCGACAGCCTGCCCAAAGATATTTATGTGACAGCGATCATGCCTACGCTGATTGTGACCATGATTTTAGCAATCAGTTATGACCAGCGTTTTGCGCTGGCGATGGGAGCTTCGCACACGTTAATCGTGATGCTCAGTCTTAACCTCCCCACTGAATTTGCGATTGTGATGATCAGTGGCTTAGGTGCTGTGGCTGGACTTTTAGATGATGTGCGAACACGATCGAGATTAGCCGTTGTGGGTTTTTGGTCCGGCATTAGCATGGCCGTTGCGTGTATTTTTACCAAGCTTAGCAGCAGTAATCTTGTCGTCTGGGAAGAGTTTAATGTGATCTGGCGCGACCCTGCGGTACTCGTTGGGGTCGGCGTGTTAACCGGGATTATTGTTCAAGGCATCTTGCCTGTGGTTGAAAAACTGTTCCGCGTGACCACCAGTATGACGCTGCGAGAACTTAACGATGCCTCGCATCCATTGCTCATTCGTATGGCAGAAGAAGCGCCAGGAACCTATCAACATTCACTGCGAATTGCTGACATGGCAGAAGCGGCCGCCGATGCCATTGGCGCCCAAGGTCTGCTATGTCGCGTGGGAGCAATGTTCCATGACATCGGCAAAATGAACAAGCCTTCATACTTTGTTGAAAATCAAGGGGGAGGCCCCAACAAACACAACAAACTCTCGCCTGCGATGAGTCTGCTGATTATCGTCGGACATGTTAAAGATGGTATCGAGATGGGCCGTGAGTTTTCGCTTCCCGTTGCGGTACGCGGTTTTATCGAAACGCATCATGGCACCACGTTGGTGGAATATTTCTACCATGCAGCTAAGCAGCAAAATGCAGCGGACAAATCACCCGCCCCCGCTGAATTTGAGTTCCGTTATCCTGGCCCCAAACCCCAGTCTCGTGAGCAGGCGATTCTCATGCTTTGTGATGGACTTGAAGGTGCGAGTCGGTCACTAACAGAACCGACCCCCGTGAGGCTCGAACAGCTTGTACACACCATGGCTATGAAGCGATTGATGGATGGGCAATTTGATCAGAGTAATCTAACGCTCAAAGAACTCCATAGCATCGAAGTCGCCATCACACGCAGCCTCTGTGCGATTTATCATGGACGTATCAAGTATCCCAGCGATAAATCACAAACCCCTCGCAAGCCAGCAATGGGTGTCGCAGCATCGTGACACCTTAAAACTTCGGGTTCACTGTCCAAACCATGGGGACAACCTCAAAGAATCTGATTTGCTCGGTGGGAAATCCATGTCATTACACGTTTGTCCATAGTAAAGCACTTTGGCAATGCTAAAATTGGCATTGCATCAAGCGTTGTAAATTCTTCTCATTTGATGCAATGCAGGCTATGAGAAAAAGTCCTATAGGAATCAGTGGTATGAAAGTTTGCGTTGTCGGTGGAACTGGAAATATAAGTACGCCCATCGTAAAACTTCTGCTTGAGCAGGGGCATGATGTCACTCTTTTTAACCGAGGCCAGCGTGGTAGTGCGTCAAAGGATGTTAAGGTTATCGTTGGAGATCGAAAAAATCGCGAAGATTTTGAAGCGAAGATTAAGGCCGAAAAGTTTGATGTTGCCATTGATATGATTTGCTTTGAAAAAATGGATGCACTCAGTGATATTCGGGCATTTGCGGGCGTCTCTCATTTTATCCAAGTCTCAACCGTCTGTACCTATGGCATCAATTTCGACTTCCTACCAGCCACCGAAGACCACCCCTTACGTCCAATCACCGACTATGGGAAAAACAAAGTGGCAGCGGACAGTGTTTTTATGCAAGCTTATCATCGTGATGGATTTCCAGTGACCATCATTAAACCTTCCACCACCTTTGGCCCGCAAACGGGGTTGTTCCGTCAAGTAACATGGGATCGTTCATGGCCTGCTCGCATAGAAGAAGGGCGGCCTTTGGTGATTCTTGGTGAAGGGTTCACGCCTCATCAGTTTCTTCATGTCAATGATGCTGCACCCTGTTTTGTCCATGTGCTGGGTCGTGAAAAATGCATCGGCCAAACTTACAACATGATGGACTGTGGATTTACGACATGGAAAACATGGCATCAAACGGCGATGAAGGTGATTGGCAAAGAGGTCGAACTTGTCGGAGTCACGATGGCTCAGCTTGATGCTTTTGATGTGCCGGGCCGTAGTGCTTCAAAGGAAATATTTGGCCACAACTCTTATTACAGCAACGAAAAAATTTTGCGTGATATCCCGGAATTTAATCCGCAATTTTCCCTTGAACAGGCGATGCGTGATGTGTATTTAAAAACGAAAGAAGCTGGGGACATTCCCGAATCTGAAAACGATGGATGGGAAGATAGTCTTATTAAAAAGCTTCAGAGCCTCTGAAATTGTTTGTATGTAAAAACTTATCTAACACCAATCAAAACCACACTCTACTAGGACATTCACTTATGAATCCAATCCCTTTTATTTGGACCAATGACGATATTGAAACAGGCCTGCATGACAAAATGGTTGACCAGATGGCTTTTTTAGATCGCTTTGGTATCAAGGGAACCTTTTTTGTGGTGCCTTGTCGAGCAGGTACTAAGCCGCTTACGGGTGACCCCGAATTGGTCACACTGCTTAAAAAGGCCATGACTCAGGGCCATGATGTCCAGCAACATTCGACGACACATGTCTGTATCGAAAACGGCACTGCTGATCCGCGAATGTTTGACTTGATGGGTGATGGTGCGAAAGTTGATTATTCGGAAAAAAGGTTCCTCTGGGAACGTCTCTGGGAAATTGATGCGATTAAAGCTCAGATCGATTGGGGGCGACAGATATGGATCGAATGTTTTGGTAAACAGTCCACGGGCTATCGGCCTGGTTGCGGGGCGTATTGTGGCAATATGTATAAAGCACTTGAGCAATTAGATTTTAAATGGGTCAGCGCTCGGCTGGTGAGTATGACCGGGTGGATGTGGCAGGCGAATCATGATGACTATCCCGTTCGACTTGAAGGCCCGGTCAAACCTTTTCGCCAAGGTGAGATTATTGAGTATCCGATCCTTGATGATGTGGCCTTCCGTGTGCCTCAAGGCCAGGTGGATCGCTATGTTGAATTAGGTTGGCAACATTGGCAAGCTTGTGTCCAACGACAATCGCCTTACCTATTACTTTGCCATCCTTCTGGATTAAACTTTGATGGTGGCACCGGCTATGCCATTCATGAAAAATTGATTCCTCGTATTTTAGAGTCTAAAATGGCTGTGCAGATGACGCTTGATGAATATCACAACCGCGTCACCGCAGGTGAATTCCCATTAGCTGGGCCCGATGAAGCGTACCCCGATGCCAATAAATTACCTGCGTGGCATATCCTTTCGGACAAACAAAAGGATAACCCTTACCGGCCAACGCAAGCATAAATACCTAATTACAGTCACAAAAAACGAAAGTCCCAAAGTATGTGTAAGCCTAATATTGTTTTGATTATGAGCGATCAGCATCACAAACGTGCGATGAGTTTCGCAGGTCATCCTTACGTTAAAACACCTGCATTGGATCGCCTCGCTTCACGGGGGATTTCGTTTGGGCAGGCTTTTTGTAACTATCCGCTTTGTGGCCCATCAAGAGCTTCGTTTATGACCGGGCAACATCCTCATGAAACCCGAGTCGTGACAAACCATGGCGAATTTCGAACGGATACACCGACCTTTGCTCATCAGTTTTTAGCATCGGGTTATGAAACAATCATTTCTGGACGCATGCACTTTGTCGGAGTAGACCAACGGCATGGTTTTGCACGTCGGCTTATCAGTGATGTCTCGCCAACGGCATTTCATGCCACCCGTGTGAACCCAAATCCCGTCTTAGCAGACCTAGGCGATACCCCCGGAATGAATAAGCAGGGGATTATCAAAAGTGGCCCGGGCCGCAGTGGTTACCTTAGCTTTGACGAACATGTCACCCAAGCAACGGTCAAATTCTTCGAAGAACGTAAAAATAATCCTTCGGATAAACCCTATCTGTTGACCGTGGGTTATACCATGCCTAACTGTCCGTTCGTTGCTGAGTCGGATGATTTTTATCAATATTGGGATCAGTTGCCCACGCCCGAAACTAGCGAAGAATCGCTTGGTGAACAGCATCCATTTCATGCTGAACTACGCCGTCATTGGGGGATTAATCCTTTACCTGACGCCCAAGCACAAAAACGTACTGCAGCTGCATACTATGGCATGGTGACTCATCTCGACAGACAAGTTGACGCTGTGATGCAAGCCCTTGAAGCTAGTGGCGAAGCACAGAACACGATTGTGGTCTACACGTCCGACCACGGCGATCAGCTTGGCGCTCATGGGTTGTGGTGGAAGTCTACTTTCTATGAAGGCTCCGTCGGCGTGCCGTTGATCATCTCACGTCCTAATGACCCTAGGGCCGGGCAAGAGACGCAGGCCAATGTCAGCTTGATGGATATCGGCCCGACGCTACTAGACCTTGCTGGGTTGGCCCCTTTGCCTGGCGCTAGTGGACAGAGCTTTGGTAGTGTGCTTGAGGGTAAGGAAAATGATTGGTGTGATGAAGTTTTTGCAGAGTTATCGAATCCGGGAGCCA
>JAESSU010000141.1 GCA_016763955.1 Phycisphaeraceae bacterium
ACGCGAAGGCTTTATGCAAGGCGTCTTGGTCGCTCCCATGTCGCGTTTAGCGATTGTGTTAGGCAAAGTGCTAGGGGGCGCGATCATTGCCACAGTCCAGGGCTTAATTTTTCTGGTCTTCTGGCCGGTGATTGCACCTTGGCCGGGGGTGGGCATGATGCTCGGCGCATTACTGGTCATGTTCGTCATCGCGATCTCCATGACCGCACTTGGGATGTGCTTTGCGTGGAACAGTTCATCGACAGCGGGTTTCCATGCCATCATGAACCTGATCCTCATGCCTTTATGGTTCCTCTCAGGAGCCATGTTCCCTGTGTCCCAAGCACCACTAGCGATGAAAATCGTCATGTACGCAAACCCGCTGACCTATGGTCAGGAGCTGATGGTTGGCCTGATGTCCGGGAATCTGCAATCCACGTTACTGCCCTTTGGCGTGATGCTGGGAATCAGTATCGCCATGATGTGCCTGCTACTACTTGCCTGCTACCGCATGGTCAATCGCTCCCCACGCGGTGTGTGATAAACCCAATGCGTTGACCACACGCTAAATATTTACAAAGGGAGATCATCTTCGGATGTCAAAACAGCCCCAATCATTAAAGCCCTTTTATGTCGCATTGGCAGCATTGAGTCTCGTCACGGTCATACTATTGCTGCTCTATCAAACCCAACAAAAAAAGCAGGCCCAACTCCCAACGCAAGATCAAAACACACTTGAGCCCCTGCTACAACTGCCCCATTTTGAACTCAATAACGCCCAGGGCAATCGCTTTGACTCAAAGCAACTACAAGGTAAAGTCTGGATCGCAGATTTTGTCTTTACACGTTGCATGGGCCCATGCCCAATGCTCACACTGCAAATGGCAAAACTTGAACTCCAACTCAAAAACGACCCCCGCTGGCAGCAAATGCGACTGGTTACCTTCACGGTCGATCCGGACTATGACACCCCAAAAGTCCTCTCCGAGCATAGCAAGCGGGCAGGCATTTCAACCCAACAATGGCTCTGGCTCACCGGTGATCGCAAACCCATGTGGGACTTAATTAACAACGGTTTTAAATTAATGGTCGGCCCCAGCGATACCACAAAAAACGATCCGGGACATGGCCTAATTACCCACAGCAGCAAATTCGTCTTAATTGACCGCAAACTCCAAACACGCGGCTACTACGACGCATTAAAATCCGATGACATCAAACGGCTACTCGATGACCTGCAAATCGTACTCAATGAAAAATAACACCCAACAATGGGTCTCACACGAATGGGAACATGATGGACTTAAGCTTCCTACCTCTGCTAAACGCAATACTCAATGGCATCTGTACCGTCCTACTAGTCACCGGCTGGTGGCTGATTAAAACAGGCAAGACAGATGCGCATCGCAAAACCATGATCACTGCTTTTGCAGTTTCAAGTCTGTTCCTAACCTGTTACCTGACTCACAAAATATGGAAAGCCTCCACCGGACAGGGACTGCACACTAGCTACAACGAACAGGGCATTCTAAAAATACTTTACCTGACCATCCTAATAACGCATCTAATCTTGGCCATGATCGTTCCGGTACTGGCAATTATTCTTATCCGACCTGGACTCAAAGGTAACTTCAAATTACACAAACGCATCGGCAAAATTGCACTACCGATATGGCTTTATGTCTCTGTCACAGGCGTGGTCATTTACCTAATGCTCTACCCGTTTAACCCACCAATACAGTGAAAATTGCAAAAAATTGACTGCTAAATCTGATAACTCGTTCACGCCCCCCACCCCCGAGCAAGTCAGCGCGTACTTGCGGCGATGCGCTCCGCGTGTCTCACGAATATGGGCCGCCCAAGCCCCCCTACTGCTGCTGATTTTTGCAGCTGTTCTCACGCTCTTTGCAAAGAATGCGATCACTGCAATCATCCCGTGGATGATCCTCATAGGTGTCATCAGCTATGCCAGCTTTCGGGTCCGACGAACACGCGCACTTCAAGCACGCGTCCAACGTGTCTCGGAATGGACGCAACTCGGACAACATCCCCGAGCAGCTCGTGCGATATGGCCTCTATTACTCGAAACACAAATGATGCCTGAAGTTCATGGCAAACTTGTCGCAATGCTCGCACACAACCTCGACAAACTCTGTGCATGGGCCTCCGCTCAAGTCGCCTATGACTATCTCATCGACCGCATGCCCGCAAACCACCTAGGCAGTGTCCAACTCCAACTCCAACGCACAGTCCTTCAACTATTCAATGATGAACTCTCCACGGCGGATCAAAATCTCCGTAAACTCCGCCCGCAAGCAATCACCCTGAAAAATACCCCCATCTGTGCGATGTTTTCCTATGCCTCCCTTTTGCAACAAGTCCAAACCCATCACTTTGCAGATGCAGTGGCAGAAAACAAATCCAATCTCGTACAACAATTAAGAATACTAGGCATCGATGCAGGGCATGGCTACGCACTACTTGCATGGAGTTACTTCAAACTTGCCCAACGTCAGCAAGATGATTCATCACTGATGAACCAAGCCCTAGTATGGTGGCGCAAAGCTAACTTACTGCTCTCATCAAGCAAGCTCCTTGCCCGCCAACCACAACTCAAACACCTTGCTGCACACGCTGCATATGAAGCCCCCGCCCCCGGAAACACCCCCGCAAGCGACACCCAAAACGCCTGCACAAATACGAAGCAAGGTGACCGCACAAACAACAACCCACGGGACATCATGCTCAACAGGGAGGATCAGGTATGAATACCCCAACGCCTGCCCCACTGCGATGCGTGGGCCCTGTCACCGCTGATCATTTAAAGAGACAATTACAGATTGATCAAGTTTTACGCCTCCTGATTCTTTTGGGTCTACCATTACTGTTTACTGTGTTGCTAGCTTACTTTGAAATGACACCCGACCCGCTGGGGCTATGTATCATGACACTAGCAGGCATGTGGATTGTCTTGAATCTGCTTAACGCCCGTGCTTGGCAGCAGGTGAACAACATGGCAGAACTCTTTGCAATGGAACCTAAGCAAGCTGAGTCACGCATTGCCGCCGTACTTCGCTATCGCCCCTTGGCACGTCAAGTTCGTTTGCTCACCTATCACCGGCTTGCCACGTTAAGACACCAACAACAAGACTATGATCAGACAATCGCCATCTGTCACAGTGTGCTAATGCATCCACTACGTCAGTCCGAGCCGATGACCCAACATTTATTGTTGATGCTCACCGAAGCCCAACTCGCTAACGGGGATGCGCCCGGTGCGTATCTGAGCCTCACCGAACTCTCGTCACGTTCGTTGAGTTTGGTGCATTCGCTTCAAAAACTTGCCTTGCGAACACGGTATTATTTGCTTGTGGGATACGATGAAGATGCAACCTCAGATTTGCGAGATAAGATTCACATGGCAGAGCTAATGCCCGCCCTCCAATGTGGTGCAATGCATGTGCTACTGCATGTTGCAGCATCACGTAGTGATCAAACACCCCTCGCTCATTGGCTTGATGAACGCGCTCGACTGCTCTTAAATGATGAACAGTATGAGGGTGTGATGCAAAGTCTTTCCACACCAACGGTCACGCCTGTTGAACTGATGTAACCCCCCCCGGAAGTTCCCTCGGAAGTATCCCCAGTAGTTCCTTAGAAGTTATACCCCACGTCAACGAGCTTGCCCTATCCTACGACTTGTGTACGCGATCCCCTGGAGCCTCCAAAGCGTTTGCATGAGTGGCGCAATACTCTTCACGATTAAAATTTGTGCGTGACTCACATTGCCAACACAAGCGTTACAAAATCTTATAAACCGTCCGATGTGTACCAACATAGACGCGATGCGTATAAGTCACGCACACGTTTTAATCGAAGTTGAGATTGATATTACTCAGCGGCACAAACGCTCTCAATACGAAGATCACCCTTCTTCACAGAGTTAAGGAAATGAGGCTCGATCTTCAGCGTGTACTTACCGGGTTTTAGATCATGCTTGATCACCTGCCAATAAAATAGGCGATCCCCTTTGCCCAAACGACGGGGGTTGAGTTCCCAGAACTCCGAGCCCCTGTTTAGCACAGCTTGCCCGTCAATCCACACTCGAAACGACACGGCATTCTCATCCATCTCACCAAAAATCCCAACCATTGTCCCTTGAAAAGTGATTTCCAAAGGCTTGACGATTTTGCGATTTTTTACATCTGCGACCAGCGTGTCGGTCATCCACCGACTAGACAAACCATCAAACCACATCGACGTGCGAAAGGTTTTCTGACGTGCCCAACCTTCGGGAATCTGTGACAGGTTCACCAAGACCGTTCGCTGGACATTGGACATGCTGTTACCGAATACCGGCTTGGCAGGTAGCACACAAATACGCCCTTGAGCAACTGCCTGTTCGTACCCCTCACGGGCAGCTTCAAAATAACGGCGGTAACCGTCATCGCCGGGATGCGTTTTGTCAGCACCAATACACCAAATCGCATCCATATCGATCTGCTTGGCATCGTAAAGTTTTTGTAAATATTGCGCAACTTGACCTGTTCTGTTTTGGAAAATGGCGGTAGCTCTTTGATTCCTTTTTC
>JAESSU010000142.1 GCA_016763955.1 Phycisphaeraceae bacterium
ACGCAGTCAATTCCTGCGGGAGACCGGGGGCGGGGATGACAGATAATGATGCAAAATGCTTTAAACCGTTGCTTCTGATTCTGCTTTGATATGCCATGTTGCGCTATCACGGATCACGGGGCGGTAGAGCGTGTCTCGTTCCACGGGAACCAGGCCTGCTTCGATTGCAGCAGTTCGCAGTTGGGTGACACCGATTTCTTGATGTGTATTTTCACCGCCAACATGGGTGATGTCATACCACACCACCGTGCCATCGAGATCATCAACGCCTGCATGTAAGGCCAGTTGGCTTAGTTCTAAGGTCTGCATAATCCAGAATGCTTTGACATGCGGGAAGTTGTCGAGCATGAGGCGGCAGGTTGCCAGCATTTTGAGATTTTCCAAACCAGTGGGGCCGGGTAGATGCTCTAGCTCGGAGTCATCTGGGATAAACGGCAGGGGGATCACCGTTTGGAACCGTCCGGGTAAATCCCGTGCAATGGCATCGTCTTGAGCTTCACGTAACATGCACAGGTGATGGATGCGGTCTTGGAGTGATTCAATATGGCCATAGAGAATGGTGGCATTACTCATGATGCCTAGTTCATGGGAATCATTGTGGACTTGGATCCATTTGTCTGAACGAATTTTGCCTTTGAAAGCTTCATCATGCACGCGGTCATCGAAGACTTCCGCGCCGCCGCCGGGTAGTGATCCAAGGCCTGCATCTTTGAGGTCGCTTAACACAGCTTTAAGATCGTCTGGCCGTTTGCTGATTCGAGCAAGGTGGACGATTTCCACTGCGGTGAAGGCTTTGATGTGCAGACTTGGCGCAGCATCGCGGATCGCGCTGAGCATGTCCGTGTAGTAAGAGAAGGGCAAAAAAGGATGCAAGCCACCGACGATGTGCATTTCGGTGGCACCTGCTGCTTGTGCTTTTGTAGCTTCTTCGACAGCCTGCTCAATGGAATACTCATAAGCACCGTCTTGATCTTTCTTGCGATAGAAGGCACAAAATTTGCAAGACAGCGCACAGATGTTTGAGTAGTTTAGATGACGATTGATATTGTAATAAACCAGATCACCGTGCAGACGACGTTTGACCTTGTCTGCTAGCTCGCAGAGTGTCCAGATGTCGTTGGTTTGCAAGAGTGCTAACCCGTCTTCTGGGGTTAGGCGGATCTGATTTTCGACTTTATCACTGATATTTTTTAGTGCTGAATCCATGATTAGTCACTATGATAGAAACTAGAGAGACAGATTGCGACTCCCGCCTCTTGGAAGCAAGGTAAACGCATATGTAGTAAATTGTCTTTGCGAGCCGTGTCGTGTCGACACGGAATTGATCACGGGTCAAAAATGTAACGACAAAAATACTTTGCGAACGGATTTTACAGTTGACCGATGGGCCAAACCGGCCTGACACAGCCCAGCTCGCAAAGACATGGGGAATATCGTTTGGAGTGGAGACTGGGTTCCGAGGGAAACTTCCGGGTGGATTGGATGCTTTTTTATGAGCCGAAAAGACCGTATTGCGCCCTTTGAGGTGATGCGTTTAGGACGTGAACAACGCGAACGCCAGCAGGCTGATGATGCGAAGAATCAACAGTTCGATACGCTAAAATCTGATGATGCAACACTGCCTGTATTTGAATCAGGCCATAGTGGGCCGTTTCTTTTACGCATCCCCAAAGGCTATGCAGTCCTAGCTGCGATGGTGCTCTTGGGGCTCTTGACGATGGCCTACTGGGTGGGATATTCACGCGGTGATAAAGATCGTCATGCAAAAATGATAGAGCTTAAAGCCTCCCGTCAGGAGATGTACAGCCGCACGGCAGGACTTAAGGCAAGCCTAAACGAAGGTTCTTCTATTGTGACTCAACCTGAGTCTGGCACAGGCTTTAATGGTAGTTTTGATGCTTCGTCAAGCAGCGTTTATTCGTCTAAAAACTATGTCCCAGGGTTTAATTATTTTGTTCTAGTTCACTATCCACATAAGGAAGCAGGGGAGCTGGTTGAATTTTTAAAGGGGCATGGGGTTGTTGCCACGGCGATTTTGGTTAATAATAATCGATTCAAAGTGGTTGCCCTGGAGGGCTTCCTCGCCAGTGAGCTAGATCGTGTTCGAGTCCGTGAGTACAAACAATTACTCAGAAGACTCGGCAGATTGTGGCAAGGTTCCCAAAGGGGTGCTGGTGACTTAAGCGACATGTATCCTGAAAGATACGACGGCCCGCCCCCGGAAGCCCCGGAGGGCAAAACCCATTGATGGGTTCGAGATAAGAAGCTAGGAATAATTGATATGAGCATTGATAACAGTCTTAAAAGTGGTAGCGGTCTAACCAAGCACCGCAATGTCCTGACCCGTTCTGAACGTGTTGCAAAACTTTTGAGCACAGGCAAGTTCGACATCGACAGTGGTAATCCCACAGGTCTTCCTAAAGTCGGCAACCGTAAAGTTGTCACCGGCGGCAAGACCAAAAAAGCTGCTGCGACTGATGAGTGATCAACAGCCTTTTGCAAGGGCTTGAAACTGCTGATGAGTTTTGCCTAGCAATCACTTTTTATACCAGAAATTTTAACAAGCTGGCTTGATGCAAGTCAGCTTGTTTTCTCATGGGCAAATTGATCTAAAAAACGCTACAATCTTTGTTTCGTTTAAACGCTCAAATCACTGCTTTAAGTAAGTCTCAAACCTAAAGGTTCTATCTGTATGTTCGACCCTCAGCATTTTATCACTGACAAACTCCGCGAGATTGACGCTTCAGGTATTCGCAGGGTGTTTGATCTGGCAGCTAAACTCAAAAATCCCATTAACCTCTCCATTGGTCAGCCAGACTTTGATGTGCCTGCTCCCATTAAGGCAGCAGCAATCACAGCCATCGAACAAGGGCATAACCGCTACACCGTGACACAAGGTCTTGCTAGTCTTCACCAGAGAATCGATGAGCATCTAAAACCAGAACTGCCTCACTGGGATTTTTCAGCTGTGAGTACACTCGTCACATCAGGCGTCTCCGGCGGACTGATGCTTGCCTTGATGACCACCGTTGGCCCTGGCGATGAAGTCCTTATTCCCGATCCTTATTTTGTGATGTATCGCCACCTTGTCACGCTCACCGGAGCGACGGCTGTCTATGTCGATACCTATCCGGACTTTCAAATTTCTGCTGATAAACTCGAACCTTACATCACCGACCGAACGAAACTCATTCTCTTTAACACGCCCAGCAATCCCACAGGCGTGGTGGCGACGAATCAGACCTGTAAAGACGTGGTGACATTAGCGGAAAAACATAATCTGCTAATCCTCTCAGACGAGATTTATGACGAGTTTTGCTACGAAAAAATTCAGCGCCCAGCCCACGGCAACAAACATCGCTGCCCATCACCAGCAGACTATTCGCAAAATATTCTTCTGCTTCGCGGTTACTCCAAAACCTATGGCATGACCGGCTGGCGCCTTGGCTACGCAGTAGGCCCCAAAGCCATCATTGAACAAATGACCAAGCTCCAGCAATATTCCTTTGTCTGTGCGCCTTCAATGGTGCAGCTAGCAGGCATTGTCGCATTGGATATTGACATGCAGTCACACATTGATGCTTACGAAGTTAAACGTGATCTGGTCATCGAAAAACTCAGCGGCTGCTATGAACTAACCACCCCCGGTGGCGCGTTCTACGCATTTCCTAAAGTGCCTGAGCATCTAGGATTGACCGGCACGCAGTTCGTCGAAAAAGCCGTTGACAAAGGCATGCTCATGATCCCCGGCAACGTGTTTTCTAATAAGGACACACACTTTCGTATCAGCTACGCATGTGACACTGCCATGCTCACCAAGGGCTTGGATTTGCTTGTTGAATTAGCAAAGTGAGAAATACATTTTTAACCACGCAAAGCACAGAAGATACGGAAAAGAATGATAGACACAGTAGGTCTTACACCCATCACGATTAAAACTCGTGCGTGACTGATCTGGCGAATGTAAATGCTACAAAGGTTTATGAACCGTCCGACGCGCACACAAAAGACGCGATGCGTATTACTTTCCGCTTTGAATGTTCCATTGCTCGCGGGAATCCTTCGGCTTCCCGCGGTTTTTTTAGGCAAAAGCCGCAGGAAGTGACGCAGTCAATTCCTGCGGGGGCAGATGATTATACAAAATCTTTAGCCTTACCGCGTTTAATCATCACGGGAGAATGGTCGACGAGGCGGCGGGCAGATGCACGATTGATCCGTGATCGGTGCGAAGAATTAAACCTTCAAAGAGGTCTAGGTCCACGACGGTTCCGGTATAGGTTTTGCTGTTGTGTTGGATCGTGACGTGTTGTCCTATGAGCATGCTGCGCTGCCGCCAAGCTGTGAGTATTTTATCTGTGTCTGGTTCTGCCAAAGCAATGTTTAATTCATTGAGTACTGCGTAAAGAACTTGCAATCGATGCACTTTTTGCCTGTTTAGTTTTAAACTTGTGGGAAGGTGTTTTGCATTAGGGGGCATGGTGTTTAGATCGGATTGATCAAGATTGACATTGATGCCCACGCCGATCATCGCAGCAAGTTGACCGTTGGGTAAGGCGGTGGTTTCGACGACTATCCCCGCTATTTTTTTGCCATTGATTAATAAGTCGTTGGGCCATTTGATG
>JAESSU010000143.1 GCA_016763955.1 Phycisphaeraceae bacterium
TATCTTGGGTCATAATTATTTTCCTACTTTGTTAATTCATTGGCTACGGACTTAGCCGTTTTGTGTTTTATTTTGGGCTTGATACGCTTTAAAAGCCGTATCATAAACTTCCTGATTTTTCGTATTCGGATCAATCGCCATAGCTTGCTTAACCATTGCCTTGACCGCATCTTGGACATTAGCATGCAAGCCGCACCCCACTGCAGCTAACACTGCAACACCAAGACAAGTGGTCTCTTCACAATCCATGGTTTCGATAGACTGCTGCATGACATCAGCTTTAATTTGCAACCACAAATCACTACGAGCTGCGCCGCCTAACGAGACAATTTTCTGACAATCAATGTCCATATCTTTGAGCATTTGAATATTGTCTCGCAATGAAAATGCCACCGCTTCAAGAATCGCGCGGACAAAATGAGCTTTGCGATGCAACAATGAAATACCTGCAAATACGCCCTTAGCTTGCGCGTTTACTTGCGGGCAAACCATCCCGCAAAAATGGGGCAATACGATAAGTCCCTCACTGCCGGGCGCGATTTCTTCTGCACTTTGCACCAGCTGAGCATAGTCCATCCCATCGCCAAACTCATCGCGAAACCAACGTAAAACCATACCCGCTGTCGGAATCCAAGGCAGAAGTACATACAATCCGGGGATCGCATGACGATACAAGCCCACACGTTTTTGTGAATCGTAAATAGGACGCTCTACGGTCGCGCAGATTGCCAAAGCACTACCCGTGGTTTCTGTAATCATTCCCGAAGCAATGTTCCCTGCCCCTACAGCGCCCGCAATTTGATCAATGGGCGAAACCGTGACAACCGTGTTTTTACTGAGTCCAATCTCTGCGGTGACTGTTCCTGCACAGGTTCCAGAATCGAGAAGTTTGGGAAGTTGCTGCGATGAGATTCCTATAAAATCGAGCATCGATTCCCACCAACATCCCTGACGCAAGTCATAATAAAGTGTCGATGGATTCATCGCATGATCGGTCGCAAAGCAACCCGTCAATTGATAAATTAAATAATCTTCAACCATCAGAAACTTAGCCGCTTTTTTAAAGACCGCAGGTTCATGCTCACGGAGCCAGAGTATTTTCGCAGCCGGCCAACAAGGGACAATATCTTGCTGACCGGTGATTTGGTAACCCACATCTTGTCCAAATTTTTCCTCAATGGCGACTGCTTCTTTTTTCGCCCGGTTATCAAGCCAAACAATGGCCTTGCGAAGCGGCCTTCCTTGTTTGTCTAAAACAATCAGCGTTTCACCCTGACTTGTCACGCCCACTGCGGTGATTAGCTCTGGGGCTACCTCCGTTTGGGCCAACATCTGGGCAATCACCGTTTTTGCAGCTAACCAGTAAACTTCCGGGTCTAGCTCAACAAGATCAGGCGATGGTTTTTCCAATTGATATTCATGTACGCGCACACAAAGCATCTTGCCGCAAAGGTCGAATAATGCGCCTTTTAAAGATGTTGTTCCCACGTCGATCGAAAGAATCAAACTCATATCTCGTTACTTCCAAAGTGCTTCGATTTCCTGAATCGTTATATCCACTAATTTTTCACCGCCTAGGGAACCGACATTCCCGTTAATAATCAAGCCCCCGTAACCGCCAAGTTTTTCTGCACGGCTGCTAGGTAAATAGCCGCCAATGCCTGAGCAAAGTTGAACAATTAATGTTTGCTCTGCAATACTGCGTGCTTTGATCTGATGTCCAAAATCCAAATAAAGCTCAAAAGGATTGGTGACCATAACCGTATTACCAAGCCGAAGCGTATGGCTTTGGATTTCATATTCAGGGTTCTGATCCTGATCCAAATATCGAGCAATCACGGCTTTGTTATTTTGAATCAAAACAAAATGATGAAGCTTGCTGTCATAAGGTCCGGGCTGATTGGGAACTTTTTCATTTTGGCTCACTTGATCACAAAACTCACTGTATGCCTCAGCTTCTGACAATATCGTTTCGAGCTTCTTAAGTTCGATTTGAGCTTCTAAATAATCTTGCTCTGAAGCGCGACGCTTAGGTAGTGAAATCGTCTTAACGTTGTGGCGAAAGACGGGTGAAAATCAATTTTAGTTGCAGCTTTCTCAAAGACATTTTCCACGGTGGACTTGAGTCTTTGGCCAATTTCTGCCACGCCATCTTCATGCCAAAAGTCCGGCTCACCACGATAATTTCGAGTTAAATCTCGCGGAGCCTGACAGCCTGCTGCGCTGATCTGACCGAGCATATGAAACTTTTCGCCAAAGCGCTCTTTGAGCAATCGCTTGGTTTCACCGGTAAAATCTGATGATATTTGATAAGTCGCTTCCATCACCTGAGCAGGACAAGCTAGATTCAAAATCACGCCTGTGGGCTGACTTTGTGAGTCAAAAGTAAAGAGCAGGTCCACGCCCGAATCTTCACCGCATTCCATTGCGGTAAAATCTTCTCGATTCGTTTGGCCGTACATCTGAGCAGTGCCATTGGTGTAAGACGCTCGACGACAATGTCCCACGCGAGCAGAGCCCAGTGCATGAGCAATGCCCCCAGGCTTTCGATTTTGCCATGCCTCAATGACGACGGTTTTAATTTTTTCAAGTAAAAACTGACGGTGATCAGCAACTTTTAGAACCCCGGGCAACTCGTTAAGCCAACCAATGGGAGCAGACGGATTGACGCTTGGCGCACTATGCGTATGAATCACATTCAGAAAGATCATGGCAACATCTAAGTCCGGAAGTTCTGGACGTAACATATTTCGAAGATCATCTTGAAAGTCAGAGCGAATCCCACACACATCTAATGACACCATCACCACCTGCTGACCATTATCCGACTCCATCGCTAGCGCAGTAGCAGAAAGTCGTGAGTGAACCCCCTGAGAAACACGATGATAATACTGCCCATAAAGATCAACTTTCCCTTGGGGCGTTGTATCGATTTCGGACCAGCCAATTAAAAGCTCTGACATGTGTTTGATTCCTCATTTAAACAAGTGTGACTGTAATTTTTTTTCGGCGTAACGCGGTGACGATATCTTCGGCTGCCCCTTGGTCCGTAATGATTTCGTCAATGTCATCAAGCGTCGCATATCGTGCCACACCGGGAATTCCGAGTTTGGATGAATCCGCAGCTACCACGACACGCTTAGAGTTGTTTGCCATGCGTTCACAGATGCGAGCGGTCTCGATGCTTTCTGAAAATGAGCCTCGGTCCAGATCAATTCCCTCACTGCCAAGGAACGCTATATCTGCGGTGAGTCGATCAAGCATGTACTCCGTTGCCGAACCGACCAAATCGGGGCTATTCTGCCGAACCACGCCCCCTAGCAGGACCAATTCTATATGAGCACATGCCCAAAGCTCACTGGAAATCACTAGGCTACTTGTGATGACTGTGCAATGACATGTTGAATATCGAAGCGCTCGTGCAATTTCTAGCGTGGTTGTGCCGTTGTCAAGAAAGATTATTTGCCGTTCCCCAATTTGTTGATGCGCAGTTTGACCAATTTTTTTCTTCTGTTTGAGATTGGTTTGATGCCGCTGGTCGAACTTAAATTCAAAAGTAATTCGCTGA
>JAESSU010000144.1 GCA_016763955.1 Phycisphaeraceae bacterium
GCTGTACTGGCGATCAAAGTCAGTATGAGTCCTAAGCAGTGTGTTGCAGTACGAATAGCCATGCGTAGCGGTCTCCTGCGGTTTGATAGGGGCTACTTAGTTTCTAACGCACAGTCTGGGGTAATCATTCCTTGAGCTTGCCGGTTTTCAAGATTTTTCTTCAATTTTTTGTACATACCAGAGTGCCGCGTATTTGAGTTGTGTGCTTACGGATGCTTTTTGTGCCATGAGCAGTCCAAAGCTGCCTGAAAAGAGACCGCCTTTGATGAAATAGAACTTGAGGAATGCCAAGGCAGGACGCAGCAGTAGGTCCCAGCAGTGGCAGCGTTTACCTCGCTGATACATTTCTCGTGCGACCGGTAGCAGACGTTTGTCCATGCGGTCGCCACCGAAATAATCCATAAAATCCACCGGCCCAACAGGTTTGTGTAGCAGGTGGCCGCCGAGTTTGCCTTCACGTTCAGAGCTTTTGGCTTTGCGTCCTTCATGCAGGGCATGTTCTAACCAGATGACGCGGTCTTTATGAATGAGTCTGGATTGCCAGTCCGGGTCCCATGCCCGGACATGTTTAAGGAAGACAAAATTTTTACGTTTGATCCAAAAAAGATCGTGTTTGGCTAAATGGTCATCCGTAAGAGATTGGATGTTTTGGGCTAGTCTTGCGTTAACGATTTCATCGCTATCGAGTATCAGCACCCAATCGTTAGAGGCGTGCTCGGCCCCGAATTTCTTTTGACCGGTATAGCCTCGCCAGGGTTCTACGATATATTTTGTCGCGTAAGTCTTTGCAATTTGAGCCGTTTGATCAGTCGATCCTGAATCAACAATGATGATTTCTTCAGCCCACTGAACCGACTCACAGGCCGCTGAGAGGGTTTTTTCGGCATTACAACATGTGATCATGACACTGATTTTCGGCTTCATAAGGAATATCATAACCTGATTTTTGGTACAGGTGAGGCTTTATACCAGTCGTCAATGAACTTGTCCTGTTGCTTTTGTATGCAGTGTTTTGTTTTAGGTCACCTATATGTTTTGGGTGCGGTCAAAATCAGGTCCAATGGGTCTATAATGTGATCTTCAAACGTCTTTTGCAGGTCTTGATCGCCCATTTGTGGGAATTGTTGTAAAAGTTTTCGCAAGCGGGCTTGCAATGGGGGGGGACTTGTGTTTATAATGCCCGGCTCTACGTAAGCTAACAGAGATAAAACTATGCCAACAATCAATCAACTCGTTCGTAACCCCCGTCGCACACCTAAGGCTAAGTCCAAGGTGAAAGACCTTCTAGCATGCCCACAACGTCGTGGTGTGTGTCTACAGGTTAAGACCGTGACCCCCAAGAAGCCTAACTCGGCTTTGCGTAAGGTCGCTCGTGTGCGTCTGTCCAATGGGAAAGAAATTTCCGCATACATCGGCGGTGAAGGCCATAACCTTCAGGAACACAGCATCGTGCTGGTTCGTGGTGGTCGTGTGCGTGACCTTCCTGGTGTGCGTTACCACGTCGTCCGCGGCACGCTTGACTGCCTGGGTGTCGATGGTCGTCGTCAGGGTCGCTCCAAGTACGGTGCTAAACCCGGTAAATAAATAACAGGTGTGAACCTGATTAGAGGAATCGAATGCCTAACAAATACACACATGCAGAAGCTCAGCTTCGTCCCGATCCACGCTTTGGATCAAAGGTTCTGTCCCGTTTTATCAACTGCATCATGCAAGATGGTAAAAAGGCAGTGGCTCAACGCGTTGTCTACAGTGCCTTCGATGAAATCGAAAGTCGCACGAAGGGTAGTCCTTCAGCGATTGAAATTTTCGAAATGGCTATCGAAAACGTTCGTCCCACAGTGGAAGTTCGCTCCCGCCGTGTCGGTGGTGCAAACTACCAAGTGCCAATGCCTGTGAAGCCCAAGCGTCGCCAGTCACTGGCTTTCCGCTGGATCATCAATGCGGCACGAGGTGACAAGGGTAAGCCCATGCACTTGCGTTTAGCCCGTGAACTGCTCGATGCTTCTAAGAACGAAGGCAAAGCAGTGAACACCCGTGAGCAAACGCACCGCATGGCTGAAGCCAACCGCGCGTTCTCACACTTTGCTTGGTAATCCATGCAGTTCCCTTTGGGGTATGCCAGTCTTGGAATTAAACTTCCGGGGGGGCAAGCCCAATGCTGAGGCTTTGCCAAGCATGGGATTTGGAGAACTTGGGTTCTCAAAGATAAAGCTGCTTAGCATTGCAGTCTAAAAACTTGCTACTGAAAACTAAATAAAGATTCGTCGTCTCTTATCGAGAGTAGCTGAGGGTCAGGGCCCTGTGACACTACCGCAACCGCTTTGTAAACAAAGAAATGGTGCGAAATCCCTCCCAGTAACGTTCATTTTTTGGACATTAATCTGGGGAAGATGAGGTGCGGCAGACATTCACGATACAGCGAATGAAAGCCCCATCTTAAACCAAGGTGGGGCTTTTTTTGTTTTCCCCATTTTCAACATGATGCAAAGCCGTTACGCTTTGTATAGTGAGTCACTTTAATCGCTTTTGAGCTTCGTTGCCTTGAACTTCCGGGGGCGGGGGTAGGGAAAGTTGGAAATTACTATGAGCTATGTGAAATGTCTTAAAAGTAAAGAGTCCGGTGCAGAGTATCCTATCGAACCTCGCACCGTCTGTGATATCGGTTTTTCGCCTGTCGAAGTGGCCTATGATTATGCAGCAATGCAGGGCAAGGTCACCCGCGCTTCCATCGAAGCAGGCCCATTGTCACTGTGGCGGTACAAAGACTTGCTGCCGATAGAAGGTGAACCCAAAGCAGGCTTGCACTCAGGCTGGACACCCTTGATTAAGGCTGACCGCCTAGCTGCTGAACTGGGCGTTAAGGAACTCTACATCAAAGATGATTCTGCGAATTATCCGTCCTTTAGTTACAAGGATCGCGTGGTTAGTATTGCGATCACCAAAGCCATCGAGTTCGGTTTTGACACCGTGGGTTGTGCATCCACTGGCAACCTTGCTCATAGTGTGGCAGCTCATTGCGCAGCTGCTGGGCTTAAAACGTTTGTCATGGTGCCTCACGATCTCGAAGAAGGAAAAATGGTAGGCATGACCGTTTTCGGCCCGCAAGTCGTTCGCATTCAAGGCAATTATGATGATGTCAATCGGCTCTGTTCACAGATCGCTGACAAATACAATTGGGCTATCGTCAACGTCAATCTCCACCCCTTCTACACCGAAGGTGCTAAGACCTACGGCTTTGAAATCGCTGAACAAATGGGCTGGAAGCTCCCGCAACATACGGTCGTGCCTGTTGCTGGAGGCACCATTTTGCCCAAGATTTACAAGGGATACAAAGAGTTCATTGAGCTAGGACTCGTCGATGATAACAATCCGACAATCCATGGTGCTCAGGCTCAAGGCTGCAATCCAATTGTCACCGCGATTGAAGAAGGTGAAGAAATTTTTCGCCCGCAAAAGCCCAAGACCATTGCCAAGTCGATAGCCATTGGCAACCCTGCTGATGGCTACTATGTCATCAAAGATATTTTAAAATCTGGTGGTTGGGCAGCTTCCGCGACGGACCCTGAAATTATTGATGCGATCAAACTCCTTGCTCGCACTGAGGGGATCTTCACTGAACCTGCTGGCGGGACAACGCTTGCTTGTGCGATTAAACTCATCAATTCTGGCCGTATTCCCAAAGACGAATCCATCTGCATTTGTATCACTGGTAACGGCCTTAAAACCCTAGAAGTCATGCAAAATCAATTTACAACAGCACCGGTCATCAATGCTAAAATCAAAGAATTCGACGAAGTAATCGTCAAGGGCAATATCACTGCTTCGACAGTGTCTGCCTAAAATAAACATCAACCCTTCGAACTTTATTTGGAGAACATCATGTCCACCACAACGCTTATCCCCGTCGCCATTCCCACCGCACTACGTGCTCAGGTTGATGGCCAGTCAGAACTGCAAGTCTCCGGCGAAACAGTCAAAGCGATCCTAGAAAGTATCAACCAACAGTATCCCGAATTAGGCAAGCGTCTATTTAAAACTGAAGGTGAGCTTAATCGCTTTATCAACATCTATGTTAATGATGAAGATATTCGTTTTATGGATAACCTTGATACTACGCTAAAGCCTAGTGACGAAGTTGCGATCGTCCCAGCCATCGCCGGCGGTTAATCCCCCGGAAAGCCCCCCTCGGAAGTTCTCTAAGCCCACAGATGAGGCTCGGCGAATCTGTGGGGCCGTAGAAAAAATCGTTAAATCGTATTTACAGGAAACTCCCCATGTCCCAATCAACACGCAAAGTATGGCTCACCTTTGAAGGTGGTTGTCAGGATCAGCCGGTGATCTGGAAATTATCACAGGAATTCCCCGACGTGATCTTCGATATCCGTCAGGCTTCCATCGGTAAAGCTATCGGAATCATGGCACTACAATTCACCGGTGAAGATGACCGACTCAGTCAAGCGATCGAATTTATCATCTCACACGGTGTTAAAGTCGATCCCGTCGAAGGCGGCAGCCTCGTCGAAGGTTAACCCCCCCCCCGGAAGTTTCA
>JAESSU010000145.1 GCA_016763955.1 Phycisphaeraceae bacterium
AAACTATTATTCGACCTCTTGAAAAAATATAATATCGAAGATACCGCAGCACAACAAAGAAACCATTGGGGCGGTGGTTCTAAAATAAAAATCGAACCCAATGGCCCTTCAGGCAAAAAACAACCTGGTGATATCATTCTGGTAGAAGGGATCCAGTCATGGGAAAAAATGACGCCGAAAAGAGAAAAACTGATCGAAAACGCGGCATTCGAACATGCTAAATACTATCACTGGCGCAAAAATTTCTACTTTGCAGGTGAAATGCATGGCTATAAAATGCTCGATCATGATAACTACGATGAAATGGCGAAATTCACAATCGCATGGGCCAAAGGTATCAAAAGAGCTTCTCCAGAAAATCAAGTCTACCTTGAGGGCGGTGCAAGCAATATCTCAACAGGCATCTCCCTGACGGAAAATCTGCTCCAGTCAACCAATAAAATCGATCCGAATTTCAGGTTTGACCGATTCGCGGTTCACGCTTATGGACATCCCGAAAATGAAGAATTCGATGATCTCTTGGTAGACTTCATGGCTGTTCTAGATAGAAACGGCTATCCAGATGCCCCGATATATCTCAACGAGGGAGGATACTATTCCCCTTTCTGTATCCCGCAATGGGGACTGACCCCATATCGACCTTATCTCATGGACCATTATCACCTGTGGAGCATCAGCTACGATATGGGCTGGGGAGAAAAAGTCTCCGCTGCTCTTACAATCAGAGCTTGGCTTCTTGCACTGAAATATCAAGATAGAATAAAACAGTTTAATATGTGGAGGCCTTTTAACTATCTTGACTGTGATTTGACTCCCATGGCAGTACAAAAGGCAACGAACACCCTTGCTAGGATGCTTGGGAACGCTTCATTCAAAAAAGAAATTATTTTTGCAGCCAGGAGCAAAGCCTATGTTTTTGAAGATGATGACAAGACCCCCATTGCCGCGATATGGGGATATATCAATCAAGTTGAAATAGGCAAACGGGAACCGTTGTTAATGCAAATCAAGGCTGACGGAGAAATCATCGAGGTTCTGGACCTCATGGAAAACGCCCTTGATATGCCGTCTGAAAACAAGACGCTTGAATTGCCCTTGACGCCGTTCCCGATATTTTTGAAAGGGAAAAAAGGACACACGGACAAACTAATTGAGATTGTGAAAAACATTACAGTCAAAGACGCCAAAATCCCACCGGTGCATATCAGTCCGAAAATTGCGGAAAATAATATGTTGTCATTAACCGTTAGAAATCTTTTAACCAGAGACCTAAAAGGTCAATTGACGTTGAAGGCTGGAAGGAACCAGAAAAAAGAAAGTCTCAACATTCCAGGAACAGGTAAATTTCCCGGTGAAATAAAATTACATAATCCAATCGTCAATTCCAAGATAACCAAAAATGGGGTCTCGTATTTAATCAAAACGGAAGATGGAACCAAATACTCGAAAAAAATGTTAATCGAGGGATTCAGTATCAACAAAACGAATACGAAAATCTCCCTGACAGGAAACCTCGATGACTGGGACCATATCCCTTATATTCCAGTTAAAAATCTGAAAATTCCAACGCCCAATATCCCAAAAGATTTTAGTCTGGTAAAAAATGTGAGAAAGAATCTTGCGAATGATTTCAAGGCTAGGTTCAAAACCGCATGGGATGATGAAAACTTCTATCTTCTTGTGGACGTGACCGATGATAAGTTGTGTTATGGATTCGGTAAAAACAACAAGCACCGTATGATCAATTTCAATGACTCCCTGATTGTATATATTGACACTTTATGCAACGGAAAAGACAAAACCACAACCCGAGTTGACAGTGATGACTATTACTATGTTTTCATGCCCAGGCCCGAAGAAGGGAAAGCGTTGGTTTATACTCAGGAAGCCGCCAATCAGCAGTTGGGGCTTGGAATCGATGCCGTCAAAGCAAACGTTTTTGTGCCGGAAATTAAAACGGTGTTCAAGAAAACCGAAAAAGGCTATTTCTATGAAATCGCTTTTCCCAAATGGACCGTCCTGCCCCTGAAGCTCGAAAAAGGCTATGTCTTTGGCTTCGGCCTCTTTGTGAACAACGTCAATACCAAAGGCAAGGGATATGTTTCTGGCTTAAGCCTCTCATCACCTCCGGGTTCAAGTTGCTGGAGACAGCCCCACTTGTGGCCTCAGGCTTTACTAAAGCCTTGAAACCATCAATAGAATCAAAAGTCTTTACAAAATAAAACAAGATAAAGAATTCTGATGAGTAAAGAGAAAATGAGAAAACCGTTGTTAAGTCGGCAATTATACTGCCCGTCGCATTTTGGTAATACTTATGAAGCAACCATGCCTACCGAGATGACTGCTCTTTTACATGAGGCAAAGTTTTGGGGATTCAATAAGTTTGCAGATTGGTTTAATGGGATTGATTTGTGTAATATTTACAATGATAACTACAATCAAAATCATAGACAATTTAATATGCCAGAAGCTCTCTGGGAGCGAAAATTCAGTAATTATAAGTGTGCTTCTGATCTAGGGTTTGATTTGGGGCTGAATATAACTCCAAACCATGTGTTTTTAGACCAATTGACGCCTGAGAATAGAGCAGAAGCAAAAACAAGGCGTTATTTTGGACAATTGGTCTGCCCGTCTAAGCCAGAAGTCACAGATATGATTCTTGAAAATTATCGAAATTTGTTTCGTGATTTTGTCGAACATGGGTTGCAATTGGATAGTATTTCAGCAATCGCCTATGATTATGGTGGTTGTTCTTGTGATCAGTGTAATCCGTGGGTTGTAACCTTTGGAAAACTATACAAGGAAATAAGCAGCATCGCCAAAGATGTTTTTGGAGAGATCAACATTGACATTCTAGGATGGTGGTGGTCAGATGAGGACCATCAGAATTTTACAAACTGGGCAGATACTGAAGCACCCGGTTTGTTTCATTCATTGGCCTTTTTCTTAGATGGCGGGGCTACGAAATATGCTGTACGTCCTATTCCAAAAAATTGTAAAGAAGACGCTTTTGTGCATATCGCTTACAGTGAGCATTCAGATATTTATACGCATTATGGCGCGAATATTGCCCCTGATCGCATAGAGAAGACCATTGAGAATCTTTTTTCTCGAAAAGCAGCAGGGGTGATGGCGTATTCCGAGGGAGATCATGATGATATTAACAAAGCGATTGCAGGTGGTTTGGCTTCGGGGCAATTTGCGTCAGCGGATGAAGTCTTACAAGAATATGCAGCACGTTATTTCGGAACGAACCCGAAAAGATGGAGTGAGTTAATCTATTTATTGGGTGACTTTAATACAATTGATATTGATAAGTGCAAGCCACTTTTCAAGAACCTCTCTAAAGATTCCAAAAAATCCTGGCGACTTCAACAAATCGAAGAACGTATCAATATGGCCAAAGCTCATCAATCCGTAATGGCGGAGGTGTCTGATGCGCCCCTGATGGATGCGGTATATGCAATGGACCAAAAGAAGTCTAACAATGGAGTGATGAATATTCGTTGGACGCCTCGTCAAAAAGTAGCTGCGGAAGAATTTGTTGCAGCAAAAGAGCGACTTTATCGCGAAGTCTACCGGCTTGGAGTGGTAAGGCATATTTTCAGGTTCGGGGCATCGATGCCTTGCTGGTATGAGAGTTTTATTCGTATGAAGAATGAATATAGAAAAAAAGACTTTGATTACCGCTGTTAATTTTTACTGAACAGGGAAGGAAGAAAATGGGTATTAGCATTGGACTGGTAGGATTGGGAGAGTTCGGGGCCGCATTTGCGAAATTGTTCAAAAGCCATCCGCTTGTTGATCGGATCGCATTGTGTGATTTCGAGCATCATCGAATGAAAAAATTTAGTGACGATCCTTTTTTTCAAGACAAATTAAATTCACGAGATATGTATACTTCTCTTGATGATATGTGTAAAAGTGATATTGACGCTCTTGTCATTATTACGCAGCCTTGGCTTCATGCGCCACAATGCATACAAGCAATGGAATCAGGCAAGCACGTTTACAGTGCGGTTCCGCTTACTTGTGTACCCGATGCGGATGAAGTTCTGGATTGGTGTGACAAAATTGTCGAAACGACCCAACGTACGGGACGGCATTATATGCTCGGTGAAACAACCTATTATCACCCTGAAGTTATGTTCATGCGTCGCCAGGCAGCGTTGGGAATGTTTGGACGATTTGTGAGTGCAGAAGCCGAATATTCTCATGACTACAGTGGAGCATGGGGTTGTAGTTTACGTGAGGTATTTGCTTATCGCACGGATAGCAAACAAGGCCGCAAATGGCCGAAAATCCTCAAGGAAAGTTACTTGAATAAAGGGATTTTTGATGGCCCGATGCATTATCCAACGCATTCTGTATCAGGACCTGTATCCATCATGAATGCGCATGCGTTAAAAGTCTCGGCCATTGGAACAAAACCAACCGGTTACGATGAATACTTTGATATAACCGGGCAAATATTTTCCAATGAAACAGGTTTTTTCCATATGAGCAATGGTTCTGTTGTGACGATTCGCGAACATCGTGAAATCACGGCACATGGTTATGATATGAATATCTATGGCACTTGCGCCACCTGGCGTGGGGATCAATGGTATGAAACCAAACGCCAGAGCAACACTTCGATAGATTCAACGCCAAAGACGATTGAATCGACTCCTGCGATTGATGAAATGCGTGATGTTCTTCCGTTGGAAGTTCAAAAATGTTTTCTCGAAGCTCAAAATGATTCCCTTGGTGATGAGGATATTCCAAATATAGAGTTTACGCCGACAGGGCATAAGGGTTCACATCCGTATCTGGTCCATGAATTTTGTGATGCTGTCGCAAAGAACAGAATGCCTGCGATCAACGCCTGGGAAGCGGCACGCTATATGGCGATGGGAGCGACGGCACACAAATCCGCTTTAAAAGATGGCGAAATACTCAATGTCCCAGACTGGGGTGATGCGCCAACGTAAGATATGAAATTGAATAAATTAAAACGAGAATACGAAAGAGGATTTTTAGTGACAAAAAAATATATGATTCGAAGTGACATAGAAGGTGTGACCGGCGTGGTCAGCTACGAACAGGCTGCGCCCGGCGGCTCAGAATTCGCATTTGGAAAAAGGATGTTCATGTCCGACCTGATGGCGTTGATTGAAGGACTGAACCAAGGCGGTGTTGACGAAATTGTTATTTATGATGAACACTTTGATGGACGCAATATTGACATTGATATGTTGCCCCAAAATGTGACGGCTATTTGTGGCAAGCCGCCCTATAAAGCAGATTGGGCAGGTGGTTTAGATGAAACTTTTTCGGGATTGATCCTGCTGGGTTTTCATTCCAAGCAGAATACGGGTGAATTGCTGCATCATAGCTATGAGCCTGATATCAAAGACCTGGTTCTGAATGGTATTTCAGTCGGAGAAATAGGGATTGAAACAGCAATCGCAGGCGACTGGGGCGTGCCTTTGCAACTGATTACCGCAGACTCGGCGGGGGTCAAGGAAGCCAAAGATTTGGTTCCGAACGTGGCCAGTGTAAGCGTTAAGCAATCTCTTTGTGCCAATGGTGGGGTCTGTCTCTCTGCTCAACTCACGGCCAAGATGATTCAGGAGGCGGCGACTGAGATTGTAAAGAATCCTCCCGCATCTGAACCATGGAAAATTGCGAATCCTGAACTCAAGGTTGTTTTTAACTCTGGTTCTTATCGGGATAAATTCGGTGAACTTTTTAATTGTGATGGTGAAATCCTTATTTGTGAAGATACCGTCACTGGGTGTTGGGCAGAATATTGGAAAATGAAACTCAAAGCCCAGGAGGCAATGAAATGAATAGTGATATTAGAGAATACGCCAAGTTGGGTTTGGTTCATCACATGCTTTATCCGGAATGTGGCAACGACCCGGAGTTACATACGCAAACGCTTCTGGATTTCATTAAGCGAGATGATATTGAAACGTTGGATTGTTGTCTGCCTCTGGATGATGCGTATGCCAGCAAATTGATTCAGCCGATAAAAGAGTGTGGTAAGACAGTTTGTTTCGCCATTCATTTCTATCCCCTGCGGAGTATTCCGTTGGCGGCAAAAACGCAAGTCGATGGTGCTCAGGCATGGGCGCTGATTGATGACATGATCAATCAGGCGGTGTCCATTGGTGCTGAGGGTTTTATTTTTGGTTCTGGGATTCCCTCTTTTTTGGATGCGGAAGAAGAGGATTTTGCAGCATTTGACGCATTTTGTAATACGCTTTGTAAAAAATTAGCGCCTCACAAGATCACTGCCATGCTTGAACCTTTCGATACAGATATCGACAAGAAGTTTTTATATGGCCCGATCAACGACTGCGTGAATCTGTCAGAAAGAGTTGGAAAGAATTACGACAACTTTGGACTTCAACTGGACATGGCGCATTTGCCGTTAATGTATGAGGATTTTACTTCTGCTATTGCCAGGTCAGCTCCTTATCTTAAGCGAGTTCATTTGGGTAACTGTGTCTTAAAGGATAAAACGCATCCACGATGGGGTGATACCCATCCGCCTATCGGTTTTAAAGGAGGAGAAATTGACATCCCCGAACTGGTCACCATTTTGCGTGGATTGCTTGACTGTGGTTTTTTGGATAAGGAAGATCGCGGGAATCTCTTGATTGAGATGACCCCCTTTCCGGGCAAAACAGTTAATGAAACGGTCACAGACAACTTTGATAGGCTAGAAACAGCGTGGCGTCAATTATGATTGAGAAACATATTTATTCCAAACCGATAAATATTTAAGTATTAACAAAAAAAAAAGTCAGAGATTAAGAAGCATTATATTGAGTGTGTAAATTAAATCGTGATTAACATACAGTATTCTAAAAATAGAACAGAATTAATTGAAGTTGAATAAGTAGGTTCTCAAGCCGTTATAAGTTGATGCCCAGGATTAAAGACACTGCTTAATAGATTGTTTCCGATCCTGCCAAGGGACATTGTAAATAACAATTTAAAACCACCTACAATATGTGGAGACAAATATGAGTATCACCAACAAAATTCGAAAATCTCTGTTGCGTCGGGAAGTTATTTTCGGCTCGTGGATTCAAATAGGTCCTTATCCTGCCCTTGCGGAAATACTGGCAAATGCAGGGTATGACTGGATTGGCATTGACTGTGAGCATTCCGATATCGACGTGGAAGGTTTTACTTCACTGGCTCGCGGTATGTATGGGCGGGGCGCAATTCCTTTTGCTAGAGTTCGTGAAAATGACACGTTGGCAATTCGTCAAATACTAGATGCTGGAGCACAGGGAGTTATTATTCCGTTGGTCAACACTGCCGCAGAAGCCAGAAAAGCCGTTGCCGCTGCCAAATATCCACCGCAGGGTGTACGGGGTTTTTGTTTTTCACGCATGAATAATTATGGTCTGAATTTCGATGAATATGCTCAAAATGCCAATGACAATATTGCTGTCGTTATTATGATTGAATCCAAAGAAGCGGTCAGTAACATCGATGAAATTCTGGAAGTTGATGGTGTTGACGGTGTGTTCATCGGTCCGTATGACATGAGTGGTTCTTATGGCTTAGTGGGTCAGATTGATCACGAGGTGATTAGGGATGCTTGCCGAGTTGTTGTTGATGCTTGTGACCGACATCATAAATCCGTAGGTCTGCATTTGGTTCATCCAACTCCAGAATCTATCGCTCAAACGCTTGCGGATGGTTTTACATTTATTGCCATTGGGGTTGATATGGTTTTCCTAAACCAGGCATCCTCACTGGCTCTAGCAGATGCAAAAGCAGCGGCATCAAGGAGTGTTTCCCATGGATCAAACTCACCCTTGAAGACGCTACAGGGCGTATGAGGCACTTTCGCTCTGATGTCTGACGAGAAGTGGATGGCAAGAAAATATTACCCCTGTGATGTGCCGGATGTTAATGTGGCAGACGATGAAATGAAAGCAGATTTTGGAATCGATGAGTCGAAGGTTCCTGGTCATACCAACTGACCTGATTCATCTGACCCGTCAAGTAAATCGCAGGTTCAAAACGATCGGGGGGCCCCGCTGCCCGTGCCAATTCCCAGCCTCCCTAGAACACGCGAACGCTGCGTTAATTGTTTGGCCATCACCAATAAGCCTAGAAAACCAGGTTCATAAAACTTTATAGCGCTTGTGTTGACGATATAAGTCATGCACAAGTTTGAATCGTGAAGGGTATTAATGTGCATATTTCTATCGCTCGCATAGCTTCTTGGGGTAAGCATTTCGTAGGTATTGCTCGCTGGTGTATGCAATGAGCAAAATAATCCAGTTCGGCATGATAATCATCCCCCTTCATTTCTTCTCTCTTTTCCAAGCCATCGCATGTTGAGATATAGAGATGATCGGGATCGCTGGTGTTGTATTGCAAACTCGCATGCTCGAACGTGGCGAAGTACTCCGCACTAAAAACTGCGTTTGGATGAAGGAAACCACCCTTGATGCTGACAGTGGCACAATCCTTTTCGAATGACAATTCCCAATAGTCATCAACATTCAAGTTCACCGTCATTTCATCTGGGATACCAATTTGGTGATTAATAAAATCAATATCGTGAATCAGTAGATCCCACAGCCCCCCGCCGCATGTTTTGCGGACATCTGGATCCTTCCACACACCCCACGTTGGCATACCACCTATGCGAGTTGTAGACAAAGTTTTCAGACTGCCAAAACGCTTGTCACGAATACAGTCGCCAAGGAACTTCACCGCAGGGCTAAATCGCAAACAGTGTGCGACCATCAGAATCTTCTTCTTGTGGTGGGCCAGATCAATCAACTCCTTGCATTGTTCGACACTGGGGCAAAACGGTTTTTCAAGCAAGACGTCTAGCCCCAGTTCCAACGCTTGCTTTGCCATTTCGTAATGTAAAAACAATGGCACGCAGATGCAGACCGCATCAAGATTCTCTTTGGCAATGCATTGGGCAAGCGTTTTGTATACGGGTATCTGCCGGAGTTGCTCTATCGGCAAATCAAGCTCGCCATGATTTCCCGTCTGGGTGATACCACTGAAAATATCACAGTCACGATTATCGATAATGCCGCAGAGTTCAAGCTTGTCTGATGCGAGTATGTTCTTAGCATGCGCCACACCCATAAATCCGAAGCCGATTATAGCCATTCTTTTTTTCATTTCGAGTCCTCCCAGTCGATCATAATACCCATGTAGTGTGAACGGTCTTCAAGAAGTTTGGCGTATATTGTTGGAGCTTCTTGGTATCCAATCCGATGGCTCACCATTCGGTTTACGTCAATCTCACCTTGAGCAACTAGGTCAAAAAAGAGTTCGCAATGACGATGCATCGTCCAAGGATTTTCAAGTGTCGCAACAGACGGATGAGAAAAATTGTGTGCACCGATAATGGTACGACTAGGGCGATTACAAAAGTCGTGAAAATCAAAGCTGGTTTTGTCCAACGGACTACTCATCACAACAAAGCGCCCCTGCTCATGCAACACCGCGAACTCGTCGGGTATGAGCTTGGCATTGCCTGTGACCTCAAAGACAATGTCGGCCATGCGGCCTCTTGTCTGATTCCTGACCGTATCAAGCAGCGTTTGTTTTAAGGGATTAATCTTGATCAGGGAATTGTCATCTGGCAAAAGATTAAGCCGATAATCCGCTGTATCGACAGCAAAGACCGGCATGGCTCCAGATAGGCGGCAAAAGCAGGCGGCGAAATGCCCTAGCAGTCCCATCCCAAAAACGACTGGACAATCACCCCAGCCAACTTTCGACATGCGAATGCCACGCATCACAATTTGAGCGATTATAAAGAAGACCGCTTGCTCATCGGTAACCTCCGGCCGGTGGATGTCTCGAATATCCTCAAGAGCAACAATGTCATACCGACTATGCTTAGCCATGCTTGCAACGCGTTTCCCAACCCATGATTTATCGACACCCGCCCCGACCTCAATGACCTCGCCGACTGCTGCATAACCGGCATCGAATGGGTAAGCGAAGTGCTTCTCCCAAGCCGATTTTGGGGGATAGTTCCCACTAAATGCAGCCATTTCTGTCCCGATGCTAATCAGGGATTTGCGGTTTTTAATCAATACTTCTCCCCTGCTAGGCGTGGAGAGTTCACAGTCCTGAAGTTGAGCTGTCTGCTTGGCTAAAAAGACGATTTTGCAATTTTCCATAATAAATTCTCCATCTTTACGAAGACATAAAAGTTTGCTTCGCTATACCTTTTAGTACAATATAAAGTTGATACTGATGCAGATACCTAATTTTGATTGAATTACCATGCAAAATCGATTACATAAGTCTTCCATAGAATATCACCCCATCGAGCTTGATCCGGTGTTTCCCATATCGAGCCCCTCTCATATTGTGCGTGGGGATATTTCACCCGATGCGCCCCATGTACACGATTGTTTCGAGATCGGCTACTGTTTTGAAGGTGTGGGGCTTTTCACAGTAGAAGACAAAATTCTTTCGTATGACTCAGGAGACGCGGTGGTCATTAACCACACGGAAGTTCACCAAGCGGTGAGTTTGATGGGGAATCTAAGTACATGGAGTTTTATCAATGTTGATCCAATTGCGTTACTAACGGGGTTTATCCAAGCCGAAGGGTATCCCCTAGAGACGGCATCTCTTGGCGGGCCGAAGTTTTCAAATGTCATCAAAGCTGCTCAATATCCCGACATCTGTTCGACCGTACATGAGATCATCACCGAAATGAGGGCACAGAAGCCCAATTACCAGGCGGTCGTTCGCTCGTTGTTTTTTACGCTTTTATTGAGACTGCACAGACTCGTCGTACCTGCCTTGCCTAGCAAGTTTGGTGAACTCAAACGCGAGAACATTGTTCGGATCAACCCCGCAATGCGCCATATTGCAGAGCATTTTTCCGAGGATGTCGAATTGGAACATCTGGCGAATCTTTGCAATTTAAGCTTGTCGCATTTTCGCAAAGTATTCCGTGAAGCCACTGGCATTGCACCCTTCAAATATTTAATTAAATTTCGTATGAATGCAGCCCAGATCATGTTAGAACATTCAAAACGCAATATTATTGACATTGCGTATTCCTGCGGATATTCGACACTATCCTGCTTCAACCGAACGTTTAAAAGCACGTTTGGCATGTCTCCAAGCGCATGGAGAAAATCAGCAAAACAAGATAATCTTCCCCATAAATAGTGACGGGATGCAATGTTCAATACGACAAAGCGTCTCTATTTAAAATCCCGGTCGATGTGGTATTTACAAAGAACCTATCACAAAACGCCCCCCCTCCTGTTCCCGGATGTAAGCCATGATCGCGTCGTGCTAGTATTTTATTGCAGCTATTTCCCGTAGCGATGTTGATCGTGATCCACTGCCTCCCAAACAACGTAGATCGCGTTAAAATGCGTCCTTATATTGCCTGTGTATGAAGGCAATGAACATGTGGCTTGCCCTTATGATCCTTGGTGAACCAATCACATGACTGTACGGTTTTTCTTGATCCTGATTCGCTGATTCAATCAGTTCACGTACAATTAATATTTATGTGCAACTTATTGGGCTAGCAATGGGTTAAACTACTATCTAAAGCAGTCTATGGAATCATTATGAAGACATCTACATGTATGCCAAAAGTTAGTATTGTCGTTCCGACACTCAATGAAAGCGGCAATATTGACTCACTCATTTCCCAGATTTTCACCCATTTGCAGGATCAAATTTCGTTTGAAATCATCGTTGTCGATGATGGGTCTACCGATGGTACGCGAGAAAAAGTTCGAGTTTGGGAAACGACACATCCCGTTCACCTACTGGCCCGCGAAAATCAACGGGACCTAGCGACAGCAGTAACCGACGGTGCCAAACAAGGCCGTGGTGATGTGGTGGTCGTAATTGATGCGGACCTGAGTCATCCTCCGAGCAAGATTCTTGATTTGGCCCTGCCGATATGCCAAGGAACCCATGATGTAGCCATCGGTAGCCGCTACATCCGTGGGGGGAGCACCACGGGCTGGCCGTGGTATCGGCAGGTTCTATCACGCGGTGCAACGCTGCTGGCATGGTCTATCGCTGATGCTCACGATCCAATGTCGGGCTTTTTTGCAGTCAAGCGGCAACGACTCGTGGACCTTGGCAATGATGCGGCAGGTTACAAAATCGGTTTGGAAATATTAGCTCGCAGTCAATCAGAATTGCGTGTATTGGAAGTCCCCATTGTGTTTGCTCAACGTGAAGCAGGCGAAAGTAAACTCCAAGCATCCACCGTTTTTAAATACCTTCAACGCCTGATGGTACTCACCGGCGGCAGTATCTCACCCCTGATTCTCAAACGTTTTTTCATTCTCACATTAATAAGTATGGTGCTTGACTTATTACTTTTTGCAAGCCTGCGTCACCAGGGTTTAGAACTTGATGCAAGCCATATCATCAGTTTTTTCGTCACAACGATTAGCGCTTATTTCTTGCATACGCGTTGGACTTTGCCAGCCAATAAAGTTTGCACTGCCACGACAAGGCTGGGGCAGCTAATCGGTTTTATCATTTTGAGTTCTCTGGCATTATTTCCCCGTGGCGGACTACTGGGAAATTTGATCGAGCATGGACGTTGGCCGGAATTATTGGCGATGGTGCCGACGATGATCGCCTCGAACATGATCTTATTAGGGGTCTATAGCTTCTTGCAATTCCCGCAACCGACCTTGCAAATCAACAACTGGTTACGTTGGCGAATCGCAACGATTGGCGGGGTCGCATACGTCCTAGCCATCAAACTGTTTTATATGGGAATCATCGACCTAATTCCTGAAGAAGCGTATTACTGGAACTATGCCAAACATCTTGATATCGGATATTTGGATCACCCGCCTATGGTGGCTTGGCTTATTGCCCTTGGCACTTGGCTGCTGGGCAACACGGAACTAGGGGTGCGATCGGGCGCGATGTGTTGTTGGCTGGTCACACTCGTTTTTGTTTACAAACTGACGATTGATCTTTTTGACAAATCGACAGCAATGCGGGCAGTTTTACTCACTGCGGTTTTACCTTTCTATTTTTTCACGGGCTTTATGATGACGCCTGACGCACCGCTTACTGCATGTTGGGCAGGCTCATTGTATTTCCTGCAACAAGCTTTGTTACGTGACAAACGCAAGGCTTGGTATGGCGTGGGAATCTTTTTGGGTCTTGGATTACTATCCAAGTACACGATCGCGTTACTGGGACCTGCTGCATTACTGGCAATGCTCCTAATCCCCCAAGCACGCAAGCAATACCGCTGGATCGAACCCTACCTAGCAGCCATCATCGCAATCGCTATCTTTTCTCCTGTCCTAATCTGGAACGCACAACATCAATGGGCTTCCTTTATATTTCAAGGTCCCCAACGACTGGCAGAAGCCCCTTCTTTTTCATTACATATCTTAATTGGCAGTATCGCTTTACTATTAACCCCCATTGGTTTGCTAGGGGTTTTTACAGCATGGTTCGCACGTAGAAAGCTCGAACCTCAAGGCACTTGGCCGGACAAAACACGCCTGTTCACTGCGGTTTTTACGCTGGTGCCGTTAAGTGTCTTTGTCTTATTTAGTCTTCAACACGAACCGAAACCCAACTGGACGGGGCCTCTGTGGTTAGCCATGCTTCCTTTGATGAGTTGGTCAATGACTTGCTTAAAGTTCCCTGCACACAATGACCATGGGTTTTCAAGGGTTTTGTATAAGCTCTGGCAGCCGACTTTCTTAGTCACGTTGATGGTCCTAGGAGCCTTTATGCACTACATGGTATTGGGGCTACCGGGCCTTGGCTACAACACCAAAATGCGTCTGCTTGTGGCATGGGAAGAAATGGGAAAACTTGTTGAGGCAGCTGTGCAACAGGTCGAAAAGGAAACTCACAGCAAGCCCTTGGTTGTCGGAATCGACAAGTATTTCACCGCTAGTGAACTTGCCTTCTACCGTCATAAGAGCCATCAATCTGCTACGCATTTCCAAGATATCAACACAGCCATTAAACAAACCACCACAGACCATCTGATGGGTGGAACGGGACTAATGTACCGCTATTGGTTTCCCATAAATGAACAAGTGGGCAAGACGATGCTACTGGTCAGCCGGTCGGAAAATAATTTGGATACTGGAAGAATGTCGTCCTATTTTGAATCTTTGGGGCCTGTTAAGGAAGTCCATATTCATAAGCACAAACAATATGTCGGTTGCTTTTATTATCGCGTGGGCTATCGTTTTCACGAACCAGTCGAAACTGCTGTGACACCCACGCAGTAATTTAGTTTTAGTTTAGCTGGGCTTTATTTTTGTGGCCTGGATCAAGGTTGACCAAAGCACTTGGGCATACAGGCGTTGACCAAAGTCATTGGGGTGATTTAGGCCGTTACCGGTAAAATCAAGATAGTTTTTGCGGGCCACCATTTCTTGCCAAAGGCTATAGACATCTGCAAGAACAACGCCCTGACATTGCAAGGCCGCCAAGGCATCACGATATTGAGGATATAACGCTGGCCGAGCATGAACCCACTGCGCATTGGCAGCCATAGATGCAACGAGAATAAACTCCGACTCGGGCAATTTCTCTTTGATGGCATCAATGTGCTGTTGAATCTGACTCTGAAATTTTTCAGGAGCACAATCGCCTGAAGCATCATTCATACCAAAAGCAAGAATAACCAAATCCGGCTGATGCTTTATCACCTCATCGATTTGTTCAAGACCCCACTGGGAATTTTTGCCTCCGACAGAAAGGTTCACAAGATTCACGGGACGACCAAACTGCTGTATCATCGCATTGCAAAATAGTTGGCCATAGGGAGGCATATTAGGTGGCACATCAAACATCCCACTTGCATTAGCCCCCACGGAAATACTGTCGCCTAACAGCACGACGGACAAATGATCTGCTTGGGCTAACTGACTTGCTGTGCGTGGCAAGGCGTGCGTGGGCTGCATCGTTTTAGGAGCCTGCCAATCACCCGGATCAAAGGTGTAAGTCACCTCCGTTTGCAGTTGATGGTATTCATCTTTGGTTGCAAAAAGAATGTCATTGTCCCGATCTCGACACAGACCATGCTTCTGTGAGTTCGCGGGTCGATAAAGCTGATCTTGCGTTAATACAGTGATGCGTGAATCAGATGGAATATGAATTTCACGACTGTCTAGCTGCCAATGGAAATCGCGTCCTGCTTGATAGGTTTGCGCTTGGGTGCAATTGCGGATCATGGGCATAGCCAAGGGTGTGAACGCCAACTTAACGACCGCCCCACCTCCGGGCTTATCAGCCACAGGAATCACTGTTTCACCGAACATGGTACGCGCCCACCAAAAAGGCTCAACAAACGACAAAGCAGAAGCTAACTGATTCATAAATATACTTTATAACTAAGATAAATTAGAACGACTGATCCACAACTTATTCTCTGGGAAACACCGTGCGTGCTTCTAAAAATTTATCTTTCAATGATTAACCCCAACCGCGACTCTCAAAGTCTCATCAGTCTTGAGGAACATGAGGCAGCTTGCAGTCTTTGCGTTTGATCATGGTGACACAGTTGCCCGACTCATTGAAGAAAACTTCGGTCATGTAAGCACGCATGAGCATCACACCCCGACCACATGGGCGTTCAAGATTTTCATCTAATGTGGGATCGGGAATTTCGCTAGGATGAAAGCCGGGGCCTTGGTCAGTAATAGAAATTTTAACTTGCTGGTCATCTATCGAATAGTCAATTTCGACAGTCTTAGATTCATCCGATTGATTGCCATGACGAATTGCATTAGCCAACGCTTCATCCAAGGCCAGTCGAATCGCAAAAAGCGCAGTATCGGAGTAGCCCAAAGGTTGGATCGCCTCAATCACGATTTCCACAACCTTAACCCCTTCCGTAAGAATACTAGGGATCACCAGAGGTTCACGAATTTGAGACTGTCCTATATTCAATATTGGCCTGTCTCCAAACGTATCGAATCCCACCTCCCGGAAATGTTAGGGACGATTCTTATTTAAAACTTTTCATTGCCTCATCAGCTGAATCATAGATACGAAAAAGCTTGTTGAGTTTGGTAATAGCAAACACTTCATAAATCTGTGGGTCAATCGTTGCCAAGCGCAATTGGCCAGCCTTAGCACGAACTCGATTGTTGATCGTGATGAGCATGCCCAGCGCTGCAGACGAGAGATGATCCACATTGACAAATCAATAAGCAACTTGGGATTAGGTGTTCTATCGAGTAAATCAGCTACCTGGTCGCCGATATTATTAATCGCCGCTTCTTCCAGAATATTCTGATCCAAGAACCCGATACGGATCACCTGATCACTGGTTTCGATTGTGAGGCGAGATTCGCCGTCCGCCATCGCCTGTCTCCTCAAACAAAGTACTGTAATTAAAGTAGGCTTACTGTGCCTAAGTGTCAAGCCCAATGAGGGATATGCATACATCCTTTATGACTACGAGTTGTTCTATAGCAATCAAATTTAAAACGCTTGCATGATACGAGTCAGATTGGTACGCTTGTCTAACTGCAAAAAACGCTATCTATATTTAAAGTGGAGTATCGATAATGAAAGCTATCATGGTCATGTTCGACACATTGAATCGTCATTTTCTACCGAATTATGGCTGTGATTGGACCCATGCGCCGAATTTCACACGCCTTGGCGAGCGGACTGTGACTTTCGACAATAGCTATGTCTGCTCCATGCCCTGCATGCCTGCAAGACGGGATATGCACACAGGACGACCCCATTTCCTACATCGTTCTTGGGGGCCCCTTGAGCCCTTTGACGATTCCGTCCCGCAGATGCTCAAGGATGCTGGTGTTCACACGCATCTAAGCACCGATCATTATCACTACTTTGAAGATGGCGGTGCGACCTATCACTCACGATATCGCAGTTTTGATTTTCACCGTGGCCAAGAAGGTGACTCCTGGGTTGGTCAAGTCAAACTTCCTAGCTCCAAAGCGTTAGCCAATGATCCGAAAACTGATATGGGGAAAAATCAAGTCCGCACGCAAGACTGGATCAACCGTGAGTATATTGATGGCCGTGATGATCACATGCCTCAACATCAAACCTTTAAAGCAGGACTCGAATTCATCGAGCGAAACCACGACCAAGACAATTGGTTCTTGCAAATCGAAACATTCGACCCCCATGAACCGTTCTTCTCACAACCTAAGTTCAAAGCCCTCTTCGCCAAACACTATGAAAACTACACCGGCCCACACTTTGACTGGCCCGGTTATGGCAAAGTGACCGAGACACGCGAAATGGTAGAGCATTGTCGATATGAATACGCAGCCCTACTCGCCATGTGTGATTGCTACATGGGGAAAGTCCTCGATGCAATGGATCAATACAACCTCTGGGATGACACCATGCTCATCGTCAACACAGACCATGGCTTTATGCTCGGTGAACATGACAGTTGGGCAAAGTGCTGGCTCCCCTTCTATCAAGAAATCGCCCACACCCCCTTCTTCGTCCACGACCCCCGCGCCCGCAAGTCCCCCCGGAAGCTCCAAGGCAAATCCCAAAGCAAGTCCCAAGGAGAGTCAAGCCAAGGGGACTTCCAGAAAAACTTCCGGGGGGGGCAAAGGCGACATGCATTGGTGCAACCATCGATCGACATCCCGCTGACATTACTGGACTTTTTTGGGGTTCAACCGACAGCTGACATGCGAGGTAAAAACTTGACGCAAACCATTGCAGATGACACACCCGTACGCGATGCTGCGATCTTTGGCATACACGGAGGTCAAGTCAATGTCACCGATGGCAAGCACGTGTACATGCGTGGCCATGCCGGCAAGACCAACCAACCGCTCTTTGATTACACACTGATGCCCACACATATGAAGTCGATCTTCACGCCTGAGGAACTCAAACCCATGACGCTTACGGAGCCTTTGCCGTTTAGTAAAGAAGTGCCTGTGTTGAAAATCCCCCGAAAAATACCAGCGAAAAGTCCTTATGTCAGTGCCGCCGGCCAGACCATGCTCTTTGATCTGTCAACTGATTATGTGCAAAAGAAGCCCATCACTGACGCGGTGATTGAAAAGAAAATGATCGGGCATCTCATGGAGCAACTTGCTTATCACGACGCACCCATTGAGCAATACGAACGACTTGGTTTAAACACAGAAGCTCTGGCATGAAATGTATCATGGTCATGTTTGACTCACTTAACCGTCACATGATTTCGCCTTATGGCTGTGACTGGACGCAAAGCACACCAGCTGTGATCTGACATCGAATTCACACGCTATGAACCGATTCCACTCGGTCATCAGGCTGTCTATTGGCCATCAATCGAAGCAGATAAACAAGCTTCTAGCTCAAGCCGATGCCCCCTTAGAGACCTATGAACGTCTGGAATTAGCAACTATTAATTAACTCTCTGATAATTTTGTGGCAATACCGATGGAACCTTTTCTAACAAGCGGTTAGAATCACACCGTACACAGATGAGCTTTGGAGGATCCATCGCTTAGTAAAATCAAAACCATGGAGATGGTCGATGAAGGTTCATTACAAGATCGCGTTAGTCGCTGCGGTCGTTTTATTCACAGTGGTCAGCGGGTACTTCCTAACACAGGACAGTGCTAACGACACCACTGTGACAGATGCTGATTCAGCTAATAATACGTCAACGCAAGAAACGGATCGCCGACCCACCTCGGGCAATATCAATCTCGTTCCGCTGACGTCGAAAACCAACAACAAAGACCTCAATAGCTTGGTGCGTGAACAGCTTGCTGCAATCAACAAGCCCTCAGCGTCAACCCATAGTTTGCTTAAGCCCCCGCCCCCGCCTAAGCCCACCACAATGACTTTCAATGGCAAACCCATTAACAATCTACAAAAGCCCAAGCCCACACCAGCAAGGCTCACACGCACAAATACTCCAAACACATCAACACCCACCCCGCCAGTCATTCGCACAACCACCCCAACGTCGACACGCAAGTCCTCGCTAGCAGCTAGACCCTTAAATTATCCCACCCGCTACACCATTCAGCCCGGCGACACGCTTAGCTCCATCGCATTGACCTTGTACGGCTCGGACCGTCACTGGGTGGAAATTGCCCAAGCCAACCCCACCATTGATCCGCTAAAGCTCAAGCCCAATCAAGAAATCAACCTGCCCCAGCCTTCGGAATTACGCAGGCCCAGCAATCAAAAGCTAGTCAAATCTTCTAGAGGCAATAATTCACAATACACCGTTCGTGCTGGAGACAACCTAAGTACCATCGCTCAGGAGTTCTACAAAAACTCCGCACTATGGCGACGCATTTACAATGCAAACAAATCCAAGATTGGTACAAACCCAGACACCCTTCAGGCTGGCGTGACCCTCGACATTCCTCCCGTTACTTCGGGTTCTGGCAACTGATGACCGACTCTCACTCACCGCTTGCATTGGACGTACTGGTCATCGGCGGAGGCGTTGCCGGATTATGGCTACTCGACTCACTAACCCGTCAAGGCTACCGCGGTCTTCTACTTGAAGCTCACCAACTAGGTAGCGGCCAAACTGTCGCTTCGCAAGGCATACTCCACGGCGGGCTAAAGTACACACTGTCAAATCTCGTGGATCCAGGCGCTAAAGCAGTGGCTCAAATGCCGCTGATCTGGCGAGACGCTCTTGCAGGTAAACGGGAACCCAATCTTTCAAAAACCAAACTCCGTGCGGACTTTTGCCACCTTTGGCGAACCGGATCAGCACGTTCACGCCTAGGAATGACCGGCGCTGGCATGGTCCTGCGCGTTAAACCCAAAGAAATCCCAAAAGAAAACTGGCCCCAAGCCTTAAAAAATCTCCAAGGCCAAGTCTACAACCTGCCTGAACAGGTCATCGACACGGCTAGTTTTCTAACGGACCTTGCAAGTAAACACACCCATCGGCTGCTCAAAATTGATGCGGACAACGGCGTACAATTTAAACAAGATCACGCGGGCAATGTCACAACCGTTCACCTGACCCATGGTGACCAAACACTTTCACTAGCGCCTAAGCAAATCGTTCTCACCGCAGGCAAAGGCAACGCAACACTGCGTAAAATGCTCAACCTTGATGAACAAGCGATGCAGATTAGGCCCTTGCATATGGTCATGGTCAAAGGTGATCTGCCCAAGCTCAACGGCCATTGCACGGACTTTTCACAAACCCGCATCACCGTCACCAGCGCAGTTGCTTCCGATGGCAAGACCGTCTGGACCGTCGGCGGACAAGCCTCTGAAGATGGCGTTAAAATGACACCGGAAGCTTTGATTTCACATGTTAAATCTGAGATTTTAGCCGTGGTTCCCAATGTCGATCTAACGAACGCACAGTGGGCGACCTATCGTGTGGACCGAGCAGAACGCCATACCACCCACGGCCGCCGTCCAGAAGGCGTGACCCTGATTCATGATGCAAACGTAATTACCGCATGGCCCACCAAGTTAGTCTTAGCCCCGCAACTAGCCGACGATGTGATCAAACAACTTAGCGGCTCACCGACCGGCCCGGATGATCAAATGGTCGCTCCAAACTGGCCGCGTCCGACTGTTGCCCGACCACCTTGGGAGAAAGTTGAGTCATGGCTTACCGTCAACTAGGCAAGACCGACATCGCGCTTTCGCCTATTGGCTTTGGTGCGTTTAAAATCGGGCGTAACCAAAATACCAAGTATCCCACACGCTATGACCTGCCCTCACTTAAGCAAGTCGATCAACTGCTTAATGCGGTCTTGGACATGGGGATCAATCACATCGACACGGCCCCGGCATATGGCATCAGTGAAGAACGCATCGGTCAAACCATCGGTCACCGTCGTGATGAATACTTCCTAAGCTCCAAGGTCGGCGAGGTTTTTAAAGACGGTCAATCCAGCTACCACTTTGATGCACAACATGTCCGAATTTCAGTCGAACAAAGTTTGCGTAAGCTCAAAACAAACCGTCTGGACATGCTACTGATTCACTCACCCCAAGATGATGTCCAACTCCAGCAACTCACCGACTGCATCCCCACATTACAAGCTCTTAAAGTTCGTGGCGATGTCCGCTACATTGGTTTATCAGGGAAAACCACAGCAGGTTTTGACCTAGCAATGAACTGGGCGGACGTGCTAATGATCGAGTACCACCTCCAAGACAAACAGCATCAAGAAACCATCGCCAAAGCTCATGCTAAAGGCTTAGGTGTTCTGTGCAAAAAGGGGCTCGCTTCTGGTTACTTACCTCCCAAGGACGCGATTGAATTTGTCTTAAAAAATCCCGGGATCACCAACATCGTCATCGGCGGATTAAACCCTGTGCATCTGCAAGACAATCTACGCAATGCCTTGGCTGTCTATTGCAGCTAAATCGTCACGTATTGCATCTTGCGATGCATCAGCGACACGCCCCCGGAAGTGTCGCAGCTATTT
>JAESSU010000146.1 GCA_016763955.1 Phycisphaeraceae bacterium
GATAACAAAATTCTCTTCCAACGAGCCCGAAAACGTGGCACGCAATGGTTTAGTGTCTGGACCGTCGAACTGATCAAAGGTGAAGCCACACGTCCCACGGAGATCATCGCATCCGCTAATGCCGCAGCGATCACCCCCAGTTGGAGCCCCGATGGCAAGCATGTCGTCTTTGCAACGGTGGTCAACACCGCTCGCAAGGCTGGTGATAAACGACCGCCACAGTCAGATGTCTGGATCGCTGCCCTTGATGGCAATGGCCGAACCAATCTAACGCGTAGCCGATTCTCAAATCTGCAACCTAAGTGGTCCAAAGATGGCATCATTTACTTTGTCTCTAATCGCGGACAGCATGGTGTGGAAAATATCTGGTCCATTAAACCAGAACGCTCATTACAAATCGTAAACACCATGGATCAAATGGCAGGCTCATCTGACACGATGACCCTACCCGTAAGCGATATGCAACAAGCAGGTGTAACGCCTTAATAGACTTATCCAATAAAAAGGTCAGGAATTTTGCGTTAATGACCGATAAATAAATAGTATTATCCGGACTCCCCCCGGAAGCCCTCCCGCAAGTCCCTTCGGAAGCTCCCCCCGGAAGTTAAAACCGGTACTTGGAAGTTTAAGACTGGGACACCGGTAGTTAAAAACAGGACTTGGGGAAGTTTGGATGCTTGGGACCTGAAAAATCAGGAACTGAGAAAAAACGAATCTTTCGATCTGGCTCGGCATGGATGTCGGGAATAACAGATCAGTTGTTTGGGACGAGCAGGAGGCTCTCCACAGTGCGGCAGGATGCCCTGAAAAGTGAACAGGTTTTTTACTACTTAGTGTTGTTAATACTAGGTGGTTGTACTGCATCTCCATGGATACCACGTGAAAAGGGGCCGAATCCTTCAACGTTGTATGCAGATCGGGTGATCTGGGCTGTCGTGCCACTGAGAAACGAAAGTGGATCAGCAGCGGCGAACGGATTGAAAATGGCCGACGCATTGGCCAACACCCTCCAAACAGTGGAGAATTTTGATGTCCTTCCCGTGAATCGAGTCCTCGCAGCAATGGAAGCTATGGAGCTCCCTTATCTGCGATCACCCGCTGACGTGATGGAACTCGCAAGGACGCTAGGTGTTGACGGCATTATCGTGGGCACCATCACAGCATACGACCCCTATGACCCACCTAAGATTGGTCTGCAACTAGAACTTTACGAAGCGAGTAGCAGACTTCAATCAAGGGATATCGATGTACGCGAGCTTATGCACGCATCGACAGATACTTCAACACCCTTGTCCGGCACAAACTCTGCAACGATTCATCCTGTCAATGTGGCATCCGCCATGCTTGATGCGTCGAATCCACTTGTAAGGCAGAGACTCCGGGCATACGCCTCAGGCCGTGGTGGACACCTTCAGGCTTCTAAGCCTTGGTGGAAACGCATTGCCGTCAGTAACGGTATCGTAGAGAAGGACGATACCAATTGGCACCTTTATCGAATCAATATGAACCTGTTCACGGAATATGTCAGCGCAGAGCTGGCCGAACGGTTGCTTCAAGCTGAGTCTTTACGACTGGGTTTGTCGCGGCGAACACCTGGGCGTTAACGCTTCTTTGACTTGTCATCGAAGCCCCGCACAGGTAGGAGCGTCCGATGGCAGGTTACTCATCAAAACCGACAGACTCCAAGTCGAAAGACACTGCGCGATCAGTGCCTATCGATCAAGGACAGCGTCAATTGGTGCTTGTCAAAGATGGGCAGCGATATGTATTTCGTTATGCCCTCGGGGATGAAACGGGCCTCCTGGAAAGTCTCATCGAAATGGCACGGGATCCTAAGTCCGAACTGACATGGTTCGACGCGGCGATGCTGTCTCATCAAATGGGAAAAAGGTTCGGGCAACAACTAGAACAGATTGTCAAATTGTAATTTACTGTTTGAGGAAACGAACTATGGCGGGCTTACCAAAAATTATCGACCAGTTTATCAACTACCTGCGCTACGAGCGCCATTTCTCACACTACACCGCGAGATGCTACGGTGCGGATCTTCGGCAGTATGCGGAACATCTGGATCAAAAAATCCAGACCGCCTCACAAGCCCCAGAATCACCGGAATCCCCACAAGCTCCGGAAGTTTTACAAACTCTGGGAATTCAGCAAACACCGCAAGCTCCGCAGCTTCAATCGCCGAGCTTGGGCATGGCGGGATCGACCCCACAAATGCAGTTGTCTGCGGGGACACCTAATCCCATCGCACAACAACCCACGCCAGATCAGAACACAGTTCCTCAGACCGTCGAGGAGATTATGATCCATGCTGACGCGATGGTGATCCGTTGCTTCCTGACGTATCTCGATAGCTTTGGCTATTCACCTGCGACGACTGCTCGCAAGATTGCCACGCTTCGAAGTTTTTACAAATGGATGCTTAAGCGAGACCTAACGCAGTCTAATCCAATGGTTCTTATTCGCACCCCCAAGCAGACCAAGCGTTTGCCTAAGGCTATGAGCGTCGAACAGGTTGATAAGCTTCTAGGGATGCCTGACTGTAAGGACACCTTAGGCGCTCGTGACCGTGCGATTCTTGAAACACTTTATTCAACGGGCGTTCGTGTAAGTGAACTGGTAGACCTAGGCCGCGCGGACTTGGATCAAGCAGAGCAAACATTGCGTGTTCGCGGTAAAGGTAAAAAGGAACGCATCGTTCCTCTGGGCTCACATGCTCTAGCAGCGATCCGTCATTACATGACATTGCTTGAGCCGGATCATCGTTTCCGTGCTTTGCGTGAATCAGCTGCGACGGGTGCAGATACAGCACTGTTTATTAACAAAAACGGTGGCCGTCTGTCGAGTCGCTCAGTTCGTCGTAAACTTGATAAGTACCTGTTGATCGCTGGCCTTGATAGCACCATCAGCCCGCATACACTGCGTCATAGTTTTGCAACCCATCTGCTAGACAACGGGGCAGACTTGCGTAGTGTCCAAGAATTGCTCGGCCACCAGTCACTTTCCACAACACAGATTTATACTCATCTTTCAGCCATGCGGATGCGCACAGCCTATGACCAGGCTCATCCACGTTCTGCATGATCGACAGATGATTGTCTTGGAAAATTCCAAAGCTTTTGGCCACGGATTGGCAATCAAAAAAAGAGACACGCAAAAGGCGCCCAAGGATGGGCGTCTTTTTTTTTGACAGAGCATGTGTGTTTATTGCTCACCGTATTAATTGATCGTTGATTTTAGACAAAAGCCGCAGGAAGTGACGCAGTCAATTCCTGC
>JAESSU010000147.1 GCA_016763955.1 Phycisphaeraceae bacterium
CCCTGCACCGAGTCGATCTACGACGAGTACAGGATCGCCAACACCTTGCATTTGATTGCCCAGTAGTTCGCAGACGAGCAACTTCACGCCTGCCATGGATTCATGACGAACGGTTGATGTTGCGCGACCTATGACCTGAGCTATCTGCATGATTCTCTTTGCCCCGGAACCTTTGAAAGGGATTTAAGTAAAATTTCCGACCCCCGGAAGTTTCCCCTGAGTCTCAGGGTGTCTGCCTTGCCCCCGTGAACCGGGGAAAAATTCCGGGGCTCCTCGAAACTCCCAAAGCTTGTCTTAAACTTCCGGGGGGGGGTTAGACGATGCGGAGTGAATTCGTCACGGTCATACGACGGAAACGAGTAAATGTCATTGGCGTTGTCACACCTTCGCCAGAAGGCGTTGCGATGGAGAAGCTTGGATACCCTTCACCATCCACACCCAGACAAGCGGCTGACGGGCCGTTGACTGCATAGAGTGTTGTGTTGACTGCTTGTCCCATGCGGGTGATGTTAGCCAGATTATTGGAGTGGATAATGGCTGTGTGTCCAAAACCATGTTCGTGTTTAAGGGCCATTTCCAATGCCTGATCAAAATCACGGACACGGACAAAAGGCACGAAAGGCATCATCTGTTCCACAGGCACAAACGGGTTGGACTCATCGGTTTCACCAAAGAGTAAATCCACGCCTTCACGGAGATTGATGCCTGCAGCAGCTGCGAGAACTGATGGGTCTTTGCCAATAAAATCTTTACCTGCGACAAAGTGATCATCTTGCCAAGTGATGGCCGCTTTGGTGAGTTTTTCAACGCCCACAGCTGAAAGCTCAACTGCACCTGCGTTACGCATCGCAGCCATCATTTGATCAAACACACTGTCCACGACAAAGACTTCTTTTTCGCCGATACAAAGTAAGTTGTTATCAAAGCCACCACCAAAGATGATGCTTTTTGCAGCATTGTTAAAGTCTGCTGTTTCGTCAACAACCACAGGTGGGTTACCCGGGCCTGCAACGACAGCACGCTTGGGGGTCTGCATGGCTGCGCGAGCCACACCCGGGCCGCCGGTGACCACGAGCATTGGGATGCGTGGGTGATTAAAAATTTGGTCCGCAGATTCAAGCGTCGGCGTGTGAATCGCGTTGATTAGTGAATCAATACCAAACTCAGCTTTAATTGCTTTGTTATATTCAGCAGCCGCCAGGCACAGACAATTCACGCCTGATGGATGCGGGTTGATGACAAGACTGTTACCTGCTGCGATCATCGAGATGGCATTGGCGGTCATCGTTGGGATTGAGTGGGTCACAGGTGTGATGACACCGATCACGCCCCAAGGAGCCATCTCGTCAAGACAAATGCCTCGGTCGCCGGACTTAGAAGCGGTCTTAAGAAACTCAACGCCAGGGACACCTTGCAGGAGCCCGAGCTTGGCAATTTTGTGATCCAAGCGACCGACTTTGGTTTCTTCAAGCTCAATACGCCCCCACTCTGGAGCATTATCCGAAGCCATCTTTTTAAGCAGTTTGCAGATGCCATCACGGACATCCATTCCTGCTGCTGCAAGTTGGCGTTGGGCTTGAGTAGCCTGCTCGACAGCCAGGTCCACGTTATCAAACAAACCGTTTGATGATGCGACAGGCTTGGGTGCGACGGGGCTGTTGTTACCTGCGGCCATCCGCGAAAGGACTTGGGCCACCACATTTGAGATCAGTGTTTTATCATCCATTATCGATTACTCGTATCGTTAAATAGTCTTCTACTGTAATGCTTTGATCACAGCGATTGAAGTTTCTCTAGGTTAGTTTTACATCACCGACGACTGCTTCATCAACAATGCCCACGATCACTGCATCGGTGGGGACTTTGTTCATGTCCTTTGCCATCCGAGCACTTGAGCCTTGCGAGATAAGGACCAATTGTCCTTCTCCGCAGCCTAGTGAATCCATTGCGACAATCGCTCTACCGGTGGGCTCAAAACCACTGGCTCCGCCTTGGCCGTGGGCTCCTGCCTGAGCATCGCTATAAACCACCTTCAAGGGTTCAACAATCAGCAGCGTTTGGCCGTTGATGGTCTGATCCTTAACGGAGGAGACAATATGTCCTTTGATGCGTCCAAGAAACATAGTCTGTTCCTTCTATGGGAAAACGACCGTGACACCATCCCGCCCCCGGAACTTTTGAGCGGGGGCCAAGTAAACAAATCAAGAAGCTCCGGAAATTACCTTAAGCCCCCGGCTTGTCTTAAACTTCCGGGGATGTCTTAAACTTCCGGGGGGGGTTATAGTTTGGAGACGTCATCGTGTGGGCGAGCGATGACGTGGACGCTGAGTACTTCGCCAACGCGACGAGCTGCTTCAGCACCCGCATCAACGCCTGCTTTGACAGCTGCGACGTCGCCTTCGACGGTGACGCAAACCATGCCACTGCCGACTTTGTTTTGTGAGACGAATTTGACGTTAGCCGCTTTAAGTGCTGCGTCTAGACCTTCGATTGCACCGATGAGGCCTTTGGTTTCGATCATGCCAATTGCTTGCTGTGCCATTTTAATGACTCCTGGGTTTATACCCTGTGTTAAATGTTTATCTGCAAAACGTTCGTTGGGAATTTTTCTCGATTTGTTTTGCGTGGTTTTATTTGCTAACTGTTATGCCTGGCTTAGCACATCTGCTGTTTGCCGGGCGACAATGAGTTCTTCGTTTGTGGGGACGACCCAAATTTGTGTTTTACTCGTTGCGGCATGGATGGCTGTTTCTTCACTGCCATTTGCTGCATCGTTTTTCGCATCATCAAGTTCGATCCCTGCAAATTGCAGATTTGAACAGATGGCTTTGCGAGCTTCTTTGCCATATTGGCCAATGCCGCCCGTAAAGACCAGCGCGTCTGCACCATTGAGTACCGCCAGATAAGACCCGACATAGTGCCTACAAGATTCAACAAAGGCATCCACTGCAAGTTGAGCTCGTTGATTGCCCTTGCTTGCAGCTTCTTCGACTTCACGCATGTCACTACTGACGCCTGAGATGCCCAAAAAGCCGGACTCTTTGCCAAGCTTTTCCCAGATGGTTTTAAGATCTAAGCCTGACTCAGGTGTCAGAAGTTTAAGCAATGCAAACGCATCAAAGTCGCCCACACGCGAGGCATGGAACGTACCGGATTGAGCCGTCATGCCAAAGCTGTTGGCCATGCTTTTACCATCTTCAATAGCACAGATTGAGCAGCTACCCCCCAGATGACAATTAATCACCTTATTGATACTGCTATCAAGCTCAGGCATGCGTGTTGAAATGTAACGATGCGATGCGCCATGGAAACCATAACGACGAATGCCCAAATCCTGCGTCCATTCGTATGGAATCGCATAGACCTGACGAGACATTGGAATCGACTGATGAAAAGCCGTCTCAAAAGCAGCAACCTGAGGAATCCCCGGCAGCTTCTTAGCAAACGCTTTCATCGCTGCAATGTAGGGCGGATTATGAGCGGGTGCGACATCAGC
>JAESSU010000148.1 GCA_016763955.1 Phycisphaeraceae bacterium
GATGAGCTTGCCAGTGGCATCAACTGCGCAGCTATTACCATCAAAGACCAGTTCGTCATTGCCACCGACCTGATTGCAGTAGAACACGGGGACGTGATGTTTTTGGGCTGTGTTTTGTAGGAGCTTAAGACGGGTATCATGTTTGCCCATCACAAATGGTGATGCAGAGCAATTGACGATGATTTGTGCGCCTGCTTTGACGAGATCGCCTACGGGGTCCTTGTGATACAGCTGGCGGTCGGTGATTATGGTATCTGCCCAGAGGTCTTCACAGATGGTCACGCCGATTTTGATGCCTTTGTATACCGCGACATCGTTAGACTGTTCGTGAGCACGGTAGCCGGGCTCAAAGTAGCGGCGTTCATCAAAGACGTCATAGGTTGGCAGAAGATTTTTAGCATAGCTATGTTGAATTTTCCCATCGAAGCACAGCGCTGCGGCATTAAACAATGCTAACCCGCGATCCGTCTGAGAGGGGCATGGGTAGCCGACGATGGCTGCGATATCCGTACAGCTTGATGCGATCTGTTCTAGGGCTTGCTGACACATGTCAATGGCTGAGGGCTTCATCAGCAGGTCACGCGGCGGGTAGCCAATGATCGCGAGTTCTGGGAAGACCACTAAGTCTGCATGACGCAGACGTGCTGCTTCGATAGCTAGTTGTATTTGCTGCATGTTGCCGGTGATGTCGCCGACGATGGGATTGATCTGTGCCAAAGCGATGCGCATATCTAAAAACTCCTGTCACAGCGATGGCCAGTTAGTGCTTAACGTGCAACACCGGGCTTTCACCCGGTGTTGCGTCGTATTCGAAAATATTGCGTTGCCAGAGCCTAATAAAACCTAGAGACAAATAAGCTCAGCTTCAATCAAAACTTATTTGAATGCTTCAAGGCTTGTCGGACGGGGCACAGGCAGCGTGGGTGCTGATGTTGAGCCACTGCTTGCATTAGGTGTCGTCGGAAGTGAATCTGAAGAAACCGTTTTTTCAATCTGGCTGTAGTTTAATGGGACGATGTAAATTTCCACACGACGGTTAGCAGGGTTACCTCTGCGACGTGTGTTAGGAGCAACCGGACGGAACTCGCCATTGCCTGCAACTTGTAGGCGGTACTGATCAATGCCCGCCTTGGCTAGTAAGTCCTTCACCGCAATTGCTCGGTGCACAGACAAGTGCCAGTTGGTTGGATGAGCTGCACGGGTTTGAGGTTTGCCAATGCGAACGTTGTCTGTGTGGCCGACAATGCGAAGCTCGTACTTGGCTGCAACAGATTTACGCATCACCGCAGCAAGCTGAGAAAGCCCAGCCTGTGCACCGTTTGAAATTTTTGTTGAGCCACTGGCAAAGGTCATGTCACTTGCAAACTTGATCATGCCCAGGTTTTTGTCGTACTGCATCAGTGCATTGTTTGACTGTGCCAGTTCGACAAGATCATTGTCCATTTCCACAGGCAAGATCGCAGTCATGCTCGCAGCCATCAGTGCTTGCTTCGCTTCCGCTAGTGCGCTATTGAGTTGGTCACGTTCTGACAAAGCAGATTGAAGCTGAGCAATCAATGCAGGGTCTTGCACGGGTTGCTGCACTTGCATCGGCCTTGAATTCATCGCTACAACGCGTTTATTGCATTCCTCAAGCTGAGCTTTAAGGTCAATAATTTGTTCGCCGCTACGTCGATACAGAGTCTGAAATTCGTCTGCCTGCTTTTGAACGCAGCCGATGCTGCTAAGCATCATGCCAGCTACCAAGGTCAATGCCAAAGGTCGGAAATAGGTCACGTTTGTACCTTTCAACTTGATGTGTTGTACAAGTTCGTTGTAATAAACAATTGTTAATCTCCACAACGTACCTTTTTGAGCAGGAAAATCAACTACCAAGTGCATAAAAGCAAAGGTTGTTTTTGATGTATGCCCCTATAACACGACTATTAAGCAAAAGTTTGCCCCTATGACACAATTTCATATTGACTCTATTTAGGCTCGGTATTATGGGGGCTGCCATGGCTAAAATCTGCTTAAAGACCTTAAAGTACCGCCCAGGCGGTCACAGATAAAAAAATTGCCCCTAAGCACACTGGATCATGTCAAACAATTCTTTGATCGCGCTCAAAGCACAGGCAGTGGGCAAAGTCGTCAAGTAAGCCTGTCACCTGATCACGCCTAGCCGCCACCATCACGACAAAACCCAACCTCAAAAAATTTCATAAAATTCATATCGTTTTCTTGACTTCACGATTTCGGGAGGCTACTGTTACGCTGTTGCCGTTAAAGAGAAACAGTAAAACACTTGTCGAGCAAATACCCTATGGTCAATGTTGGAAATAAAACATCACTTTCTAGTCAGGTTGCTCACCGCATAAAGCAAAAAATGCGGCAAGGTGATTATCCTTCGGGGAGTACCCTGCCATCCATACGAAAACTTTGTGATAATTTTGGGGTCAGCCTCAGTGTCGCTCATCGTGCAATCCGCGAACTCGAAGAAAATGGGATTGTCCAAACCCACCAAGGCAAAGGAACAGTGGTTCAGCAAAGCGATCACGCAGACCGAACCGCTATTTTATTTTCATTCATTCAGCCCTATCCCGCAGGCGTCGACTTTGAACAACAGATCCTTCAATATGCCGAACAGACTTTCAGTGCACGGGACAATTTCATGGTGTTCCGTTCCTCGCGATTAGATACTGCACTCGAAAGGGAAATCGTAGAACATGCGATCAACAATGGCGTCCAGGGGATTTTACTGTGGCCGGTCGAAAACAATCCCAACGGCCCATTTTTTGAAAAGCTATCTCAAAAAGTACCCATCGTGCTCGTTGACCGATTACTCGACAACGCCAAATTGCCTGCCGTGATTTCCGATACCTATGAAGTAGGCAGAGAGATTTGCCGAGAAATGTTGGAAGTTAGAAACCGAAAACGAATGCTTTGCCTGATCGACAATCTAAATATTTCGCCATACAAAATGTTAATGCAGGGACTTCGTGACGAAGCGGAGGATATGGGACGCAGTGATGATATGACCCTTGTGCAAATGGGTATCTCTGAATTTGTTACGCAAACCAACAACAACGATTTTTCAACCGTAGATCACTACAAAGAAAAGATCGAAAAGCTCATTCATGAAGGCGACTACGATACCGTTCATTGTTCGCTAGGAAAGTTCTTCAAATATGTCATTAGGCAAACAGGTCTGTATGAAAAACTGCATGACATTCAATGGGCAGTATTCGCTGGCCCTACTCAAAAGGCGCAAAACCATCACGCCAATGATTCAAATACAGTGACGTGGATAATCGATTTTCCAGAAATGATTTCAAAGGCAGCAGACATCCTTCAACGCTCCGTTCTGGCAGGCAATGTACCCAATGAAATTCTCACGTTAAAAATGCGCCAATCACCGCCGCAAGCACTCAAAACGGATTCTTTGTCGTCCCTTACAAACCTAGCCAAATAATTCCTGCAAAGGGAAAGGACCATGCAAGCAATCAAAACCAACAGGCCCTTCCAAACCACGGGATTTACGCTAATTGAATTACTCGTCGTCATCTCGATCATCAGTCTTTTGATCTCCATTTTGCTTCCGGCACTTGCTTCTGCACGCAAGTCCGCCAACCGAATTCGCTGCCAGACTAATGTCAAGCAATGGGGGACCCTTGGCGCAATCTACTCAATGGACCACAAGGATTATATTGTGCCTGCTTATTTTAATTTTGAAGGCAGAGCCATCCATACCAATACATGGCTTTTCAAGCTACAAACATATACAACGAATCTCGACACGGGAGCAGATCCGGCAACTGGCTACAGCACCGCGACGCTATACAAACTGGGCCTAGCAATCTGCCCTGAATCACCCACACGATTCGGATACGGTCACAATTACAATTACCTGGGATGGGAAAGCGACTCTGCCAATAAACATCTATTCTATAAAACAGCAGACATTAAACATCCCGGAGACACCGTTTTCATTGCAGACAACATTTGGGTCAATCCACCTGCCCATATCGGAGAACCGGCCAATTTCAATGCCTGGCGAGCATTTGTTCGACCAGGCGGTTGGTCCAACCAAGATGTCTCTCTCAATTTCATACACATGGGCACCACCAATGTGAGCTGGCTCGATGGCCATGCCAACACACACAAAAAAGAGAGTGATTTCTATAACCCAGGCGGCAGCCAAGTCAATAAAGATTGGTGGGATCGTGATTAGTTTCACAGGGTGATCTACAGAAATTTTATTTTCCGATTTACAGATACCCAGCCCCCAATAGATCTATCGTACTAAAGCGACTTCATAAAAAACAGCTACGTACGCAAATAACAATAAAAAAACAGTGATTGGCAAAACTACTTTCACGCACGCCGACAGTACATCCAAACGTTCAACCATGACATAGGACTTTAAATTGAAAAACTTCATTTTGTTTGCGATCATTTTCCCGTTAACTTTTCTAAATGCACATGCAGCGACTGTTGAAAGTATGCCGCAAAATCATATTAAGAAAATGTACAAGCAAGCAGAAAAAGAAGATTGGAGTTTGCCGGGAATAAAATTCAATCAAATGAAAGATCTCTTACTTTTATTTGATGGTAGAGTTCAAAAAACAACGCTGGAAGAAGCACGGGCTTTTAATGAGTATAAAAATGAAATCCCACTTTCTTTTGACAATCAAGGGTTTCTACTTGATTTAGAAAAACAGGGATTTGATATTTTGCCATCAAGCAAACGTTCAAACAATGCCACTGTTCTATGTGAAATTTATCCTTATGACACCCGATATGTCCCTCGAATTCCAAAAGACAGAAAACAACAGAAGCCCGTTTGGACAAGTCAACGAATTATCTCAAACACAATCCCCGCATCGTTTAACCCCAATTTAAAAAAACATGGAGTTTACAGGCTTTCTATCAAGGTTCAGAACAATGCAGGGAAAATATTTAAAAGAACCGTTTATTTTGCAATCCGCTACCGAGACACTCGATTAGAACCTAAAGAAGTAAAACAATTCAAACATCCAAAAGGACGTCCTCTGATAACACAATATTATGTCGTCAAAACACCTAATCAGGACATATTAAATCCGGATGGAAAATCAATTTCAGCAGAAGAAGATTTTAAAGTCTACAAGAAATTAGGCTATGACGGCATCCACATTATCGCAATGTGGGATGACCTAGAAATAATTCCCGGAGGCTATGACTTTAACGCGTTGGACAATCTGGTTCAAACTGCTGGCAAACTAGAAATGGCAGTTGAAATTTTTGTCATTTATCAAGGGCATCGATTACCCATTTGGCTCTGGCAAAATCACATGATCGATCAAGAAGGAAACGTTTCTTTAGTGACAGCCGGCCGATTTAGAATTACCCCCGGCATGCAATCTCTTACTTTTCGTTCCAGTTACGTAAAACTAATCAAAAAAATTATCCGCCGATACGACCATCTTTCCTATGTAACTGGGTACCACCTGAGCATGAGAAATGTCGAATGGGCATATCCTCGCAGCAATCGAAAAAACAGACAAGTCTTTGACTATTCTCCCAGTGCAAGGAAATCTTTCCAGGCATTTCTTAAAGAAAAAAATACCCTTGATAAAATAAATGCTTCCTATCAAACCAACTTTACAAGTTGGGATGACATTGAATTACCGCAACCCAATTTCGAGCAGATCGATTTAAGAAAAATCTGGTGGGACTTTGTTGATTTCAAGCTTAAAGCCCTAAGAAACAATGCTCAAGAGTTTTCCTTTGGTGCAAGAGAATTGACTCAAAAAAAACTGATCATGTACAACTTCGGTGGTTTTGGCCCCATAGACAATCTCTTTGGCCCATTACAAAAAAATAAGACCGCAGGCGGAATCTGCTCTTCCAACGCCTTCTGGACACCTCTGATATCAGATCTCTATCGCAGTGCTGGACTCAAGATGTACCATGAGTCTTCAGGCTTTGCGCCTTCGTTACCTGAACAATTCTTTTTTAATATGCTTCATGCAGGAAGCGTCGTATCAGAAATTGGTGGCATCATACATTTCCCAAATCCACCTCAAACCAAAAAACTAAGAGTCAGTTTCGACAACCTATGTTCAACAATATCGCCCTATGTCCATAATGATCAATTCAAAAGTGAACTTGGCGTCTACTTTTCATTCGACTCACTTCTTAACAGTACCAAATCATTTGATCAAACTGCCTGGCATTGGCGTTCTTTAAAACCTATTGTATATGGACTCTTTTATACTGGCATCCCATGTAATTTCATCTCTGACTATAGCATGGACGATCTTTCAAAATATAAAACGGTGATTGACCTAAGCTCGAATATTTTAAGAGAAGAACAAATAAAAAAACTCCGCAATTATGTGCTTCAAGGCGGAACGCTTGTCATGTTCCACGACTCGGGGATGTATCAAGCCCGAGCCGAGAACAAACGCAATGTGTTACTTAAAAGTCTAGGCGCAAACGACATCAAAATAGAACCCTTATCTCAAAAACCTGTAAGCGCCCATTGGAATAAAACTAAAATCACGTTAGAGAATCCCAAAAGCCTTCAATTTCTTTCTCCTACATGGAAAGCTTTACTGACACATAAAAATAAAATTTTAATCGCTCAGAAAAACATAGGCAAAGGCTCCCTAATCCTAATCGGTGGGAACTTGAAAAGCATGAATAAGGGCTGGCATTCCACAGAAGAAGGTCTGACCAATGCATTATTTTTCAACGCACTATCCAAACAACTCGCCATGCAAACGCGTTATGTAAAGCCTCTGCATAATCTGCCTATAAGAACTTATTGTTTTACGAAAAACAATCTCGTCTACCTTGCCTTGTACAACGATTCGGATGACGCACAAGATGGAGAATTTGAAATCTATGGCAAATATCTTGTCAAAAAGGCAACTGAACTTGTCTTTGGCCAAACACTTAAATTATCAAACTCCAATAGAATCAAAATTACAGTTCCTGCAAAAAAACTGCTTCTCATTGAATGCCTCAAGAAAAATTTAACACCTAGGCCTTAACACAATAAAGGGAGCCGAATTGGGGGATAAGATTTTGTCACTTGGTTTTCCGAGCAAGCATGCCTATAAAAAGAACTTTAGAACACCGCGCAAAAATAAGGTAGGCGTTTAACAACTCGCCTCACAAACAATGATGCCTGCCAAGCCATAACGATTCATTGGGATGCCCAGCCTGACAATCACTTTCAACGCTTTGCAAAAATAAGTTAACCCCCGTAAAATATTCCAATGCGCGATAATCTTTCAGCAGTTTTGGACAATCTCAAGGCACGGATCTTAACCATCCGTGACTCTCTTTAACTACGACAAAAAAATAGCTCGCAAAGATGAACTTGAGGTCAAGCTCAACGGGCCGACCTTCTGGGATGATCAAGCCGCAGCTAACATCGTTCTTGCTGAACTTAAAAGCATTAAAGTCATCCTTGCTCCCGTCGATAAAGCGATGACCGATGTCGAAGAAGCTCAGTTAATGATGGAAATGGGCTTAGAAGCTGATGACCAAGAAACACTTGAAGAAGTTGACAGCCAGGTCGATGACTTAGAGAAGACCATCGACAAGCTTGACCTGATGGCCATGCTCTCAGGCAAAAATGACGCTCGCAACTGCTACCTAACCATCTACTCCCGTGAAGGGGGCACTGAAGCTCAGGACTGGACTGAAATGGTCATGCGCATGTATCTGTACTACTGCGAAAAAATGGGGTGGGACGTTTCAGAAGTCGACCGAACCTACGGCGAGGAAGCTGGCCTTAAAGACGTGACACTCTACATCAAAGGCCCCTTTGCCTATGGCTATCTCTCGACAGAACGAGGCACGCATCGCTTAGCTCGCGTCTCACCGTTTAATGCGCAAGGTAAACGCCAAACCAGCTTTGCAGCCGTCGATATCACCCCGGAATTCGATGAATCTGTGGCACTTGAAATCGACGAAAAAGATTTGGAAATCGCATGCTTTGCTCGCAGTTCCGGCCCTGGTGGACAGAACGTCAACAAGGTCGCATCCGCGGTCCGCGTGGTACACGTTCCAACGGGCATTGCAGTACTCTGCTCCGCAGAACGATCACAGGAACAAAACCGCCGTCGCGCAATGACCATCCTCAAGGGTAAACTTGAACAGTTGGCACAAGAAAAACGCGATGCAGAACAATTCGCAGAAGCCGGTGGCAAACTCGACATGGGCTGGGGAACACAAATCCGCAGTTACGTCTTCTATGACAACCGCGTCAAAGATCACCGTACCAACTTTGAAATTGGTAACCCCCAACGTGTCATGGATGGCGATCTGCATGGCTTTGTCGAAGCCGAACTACGCCGACGCGCAAAAGCACGATAA
>JAESSU010000149.1 GCA_016763955.1 Phycisphaeraceae bacterium
AACAAAATCTTCAGCAGTGTCATACGAAATATCTTTTTTCTTAGACATGATATCGATTGATAATAAGTCAGATTTTTTCATCGTGCCATGGTAATACCAAATCTCATAGAGATTTTTTCTGGCTGCTGAGTTTGTTCTAAGTCCTGGATTGTCATCTTCAGATGAATACTCTTTCGACGCTTCCATCGGACCTTCTTTGATAACTAGCGCTAATTGTTTTTCGATATAACCTTTGGTGCCGACTAAGCCTAGTAATTTAGCGCGAGTAATATCATCACGTTCCCAGGTATAGTTACCGTTATGGATATTTTCACCACATGCCGGATCTGGAAAGAAATTTCGGTAAAAAATACGAATCGACGCAGGTTTTGTTTCTGAAACTTGCTGTAATTTTTTATCTTTGAAAATTAATTTAGAAGACCGAGTTGGTATCGGACCTTTTAGAATACCGCTACCTACTTTAGCCGCATCTTCGATGACGCGTCTATTGTGCGCGGTATATTGAGATTCGACATGCCAATCCCATATTTGTTGTTCAGTTTTCTTCGCAGCTTCTTTAGCCCGCGTCATAATTTGTTTAGCTTGGTCAACGGCTGACGTTTTTTGTGCTTGTTGTTGTTCAGGCGTTGCTTGACCATTAGCGATAGATTCTTCCATCGCTTTTGGCATTTGACCACCGGCTAATTTTTCTAAATCAGGGATAGGCGTTGGACGTATCGCCCAACCTTTGTCGTCCGTTGGCAACATCATATCGCCCATACGTGCGGATACCGCGTCGACATACGCCCGCGTAATGTTTAAAAATACCGTGGAGCCTGTTGTTTCTTGGTCTTCATCGGCTGCGGCTTGTTGACCTAAAGGTTTCCCCCGCCATGCTAATAATTCGGACCGGTTGGCGTCGTCGATACCTTCGTAAAATTCTTCGTCTTCTAACCACTCGTCTTCGATACCGGAATTCTGACGCCCAAAAATAGCCTCAGATCGTGTTGCTGATAATTTAAGTCCTATGCTATCTAATTGGTCGACCATATCTTCCATGCAGATATCGCACTCTTGACCTTCCACGATAACGACTTTCATAGTTTTCTTATTTTCATTATCTTCGGACATGACTATTGCACTCTTTCAGTATATAGGATAGTGATACTACCGGTTGACGAATTATCGGGATCGATAATAAGATTGACGTCAAATAAGACGCCCTGCTCTCCTGCAAAATCTACCACGGTACCCGCGGCTAAAGACACCGGTATAATAAATACCGTATCCGACCCATTGTTAATATTAACAGTATGCGCCGATAAGACGGTATTTACGTAAAAGCCCCGAACAATCGTCGGGCTATTAAATACCGTTGTCAAATCAGTTGCTAAATCTACCTTAGTAGGCTTCCAATTGGCCATTATCTAAAACTGACCTAAGCGCGCTTTACGTTGGTCTGATGAATTACCACCGACATATTTCACCGTAACTGTGGGCGCAGTACCGGCGGTTAAGACGGTTAGGTCAGCTTTAATATACGGCATAGGTTTATCGACATCAAAAAACATTGCTTTCGTCGCGGTTAATTCCCCGGCATCAAATGCGTGAGTTGTGATAAGGACAAAAGTAGAATTATCTAAACTACCAAGTAACGCTACCGATACTGCAGAGGGTGCGCCTGTTATAGTTACCTGTAACGTGTGATTTCTTACCGGTACACTATGTTCTAGTACGTCGCTCGCGCCAGTGCTAGTCACGGCGTTTAATAGGGTTACCCCTGCTGTTATTGACATTTTACGTCACCTTATAAATTAATTAGCTATCTGCAGGTCTATAATAACCATTAGATTTCTTCTTTTTAGAGTTATTATAGTCATCTACGCGTTTATTACGTTTGGGCATTTTATCTTTACCACTTTTTTTGCTACTATTATCATAATGCGCCATGATGTAAAAATCCTCGTCTATACTTGACATTATAGTCGAATAACATAATACCATATATCTTTTAACTTTAAAATTGTAACTAGGAACAACAAAAATGATATTCTTTCTACTTGGAAAACTTACCGGTGCTTCGATAGACCTTGTAGACAGCGCGGCCAATAAATTAGGCTTTGGGTCAATACTTACTAGCATTGGCCTTACCGTCAGTCAAGAAGTGCCGGCACAAACAACAATCCAAGAAGTTTTATCATCCCCGTGAGTCCTGACCGATTACGCATTACTCATATCGGGTATCGGCGGCATGTTATTCATAGTAGAAAAAGTCATCGTCATTTATATCAGAATTCGACAAGCCAAACGCCTTGAAAACGAAAAACACAAATCCCGCGGTCTTCCTAAATAATTATAATCCTAAACCTCTATCTCTCGCACGTATAGTGCGTGTACGCCCCTGATTCACACGTCTTGGTCGTGGCATCTTGGTGGCAAACGCCATCTTACACGCATCGAATAAATTCGGCGACTCAACGCTTCTAGCCTTCATGGCTTTTTTCGATTCAACTTTAATCTTGCCGTTATCGGTATAAATTCTTTTCTGTCTGGATAACTCGGCCACTAACTCGAAAAAATTCTCACAATTGGAGTCGAGCGATATTATCCTATCAAAATCGATATTCATCACGACGCCGCCAGATTCAATTTGTTTACGTACAATAAAGGACTGCTCGAACCGGTCACGCAGCCAAGTCGCCGCTTGAGCCCTAAAGTTTAAGAAAGTATCTTTATTCTTTTTCATGGCAAAATCTTGAACGCCATCTACTTCACCATATCGACGCTCAGGGTTTTCTATTTCGCCGGAGCCGTAATATGGCACAATTTTTAAGTTGCTTTGCGCGTAGGCATTGAAGGTTAGTTTCATTACCGGTGAGCCCATGCCGTCAGCATCGTAACGCAGGATCTCTGATTGGTGTAGAAACGCTTTATTGTAAGCCCACGGTATAGCTTGAGTTATATCGCCGTCATTGAGAAGCTCAGCGGCTGTGACGACGTACCCATGTCTCGACACGATGGCTTTGGCATCGCCAGTGTCAGCGGGATCGAATGA
>JAESSU010000150.1 GCA_016763955.1 Phycisphaeraceae bacterium
AAATATGCAAAAAAACGTTAATTTAAGCACCTGAGATTCATTTCGAAATCTCTTTGGAGACAGCCATGCTACCGGTATACGATATTTCAACATCACAGGGCCTAACAGACTATCAACAGCGGCTAGACCGTTTGCGGGCGACTGCTTCGGCTTTTAGTGAGCAAGCTCAAACAGTCAGTGCGATCCTTAAGGATGTCCAAGCCCATGGTGATGATGCGGTCGTTAAGTACATGCGTAAATGGACGAACCCCAACTTTACAGCAGATCGAATCAAAGTCACCGCAGGAGAATTGGATGCTGCGGCCAAGCTCCTTACGGGTGGTTTGCGTGATGCCATTAAGCGGTCGATTCAAAACGTCAAAGCGTATCAAGAACATGCCCTGCCTACGGACTTGGCCTCTGTAACGATCCACGGCGCAGAGCTTGGCATGCGATTTACGCCCATGGCTAGTGCGGGCATGTGTGTTCCCGGCGGTGCTGCTGTGTTATGTTCGACATTAATCATGCTCGCCGTTCCAGCGATGGTTGCAGGCATTGACCCTGCTGCCATTAGTGTGATCAACCCGCCACCGACGCGCGTTGGTGATGAACCTGCGGGCGATATCTCACCGATTGTTTTAGGCACCTGCCACATGCTAGGGATTAAAAATGTCTACCGCATCGGCGGCGCCCAAGGGGTCGCGGCATTGGCCTATGGCACACAAACCGTCAAGCCCATCGACATCATTGCAGGCCCGGGAAACGTCTTCGTCCAACTGGCCAAAGCACAAGTTGCTGGCGTTTGCGGGACGGACGGGGGATTTTATGGCCCCAGTGAAATCGTCACCGTCGCTGACAAATCTGCCAACCCCGCTTATATTGCCTCGGATCTAATTGCCCAAGCAGAACACAACCCCGGAAAATGTTTTCTCATTGCATGGTCCAAAGCGGTCATCGAAAACATCATCGCCCAAGTTCAAAACCAAATGGCCCAACGAACCCGTAGCCAATTCATTGCCAAAGCACTGGACATTGAATCTTGCGGGGTTCTTGTAGCAGATGAAGATCAAGCGGTGCAAGTTGCCAACAACATCGCCGCAGAACATGTGAACCTTGCAGTAGCAGACCCTGATGCACTATTTAAACGCATCACCAATGGTGGCGAATTTTTCCTCGGAGACCAAACCCCCGTCGCCGCTGGAGACTACTACGCAGGCCCATCACACTGCCTGCCCACAGGTACAACCGCCCGGTTTGCCAGCGGCATTAGTGTTTACACCTTTCTTAAACGCAGCGGCACGGTGACCTACCCACAGGGCATGAGTCAGCAAACAATCGACGATATTGCCCTGCTTGCGCAAGCTGAAGGCCTCGATGCCCATGCCAATAGTGCACTGATTCGCCAAAAATGATCTCACCCAAATCACGAACACAATCGCTACAAAATCTTATGAACCGTCCGACGTGTACAAAAATAGACGCGATGTGTATGAGTCATCAACAAGATGGATGAACTTACTGTAACTCTTCTAATGTGACTGTTTTACGGTACAGATCATCTTTGTCATAAAAAGAAGTCTGATTGATCTGCTCAACTGCGTTTTGACGATATGGGACGAAGATACCTTTGTCTTGGATCAAGGCCCATGTCAATAATGCGATGCCCAGCAGCATGACCACGGTCATCAACTCTTTGCAACATACAAAACGTATCATTCGACCTATTACAGGGGGGGCGTTTTAGTCGGTAGGACATGGGACAATCTCCTAAAATAAAACTTCTACAAACCCTCGGGGTTTCCTCTACTATTCCCTCGCTCAAAATATAACGCAGACAATTCTCAAAATATTGCATAGCTCACGATAGAAAATTCCGATAAGAAAGATGCTGGCAGAACAAGAGCCCTAAAAAGACTCCCAACCTGTCTGATTGTTATAACTAAAACCCATTCTGCCGTCACAAAACGCACATGGTTAATGAATTTTAAAGTAAGTTCCATTACCAACGTGCCCTAAAACGGCAATTCCGCTATACTATTATTTGCTCTTTTATTGAAAAAAGAGCTCTTATTTATTGACGTGAAATGGGGTTCTGTGACAAGCAGGATTTCACGTGATGGGGAAATCAAACTAACGTTCCAAAGAGAATTCAAATATCAAGACTAGGAGTCCTAAAGATGAATCGTTCGAGACTGGCTATCGTTGCCAAAACCATGTTGTCACTTATGGTGGCAATTTCCGCAATGACCCTCGCAGGTTGTAGCACCAAAGCAAACGAAGGGTATTTGCTCCCATGCATTTCCTGTGATCCCGTCGCACCGGCAGCAAAGCCAGTTGCTAAGAGAGTCGCACCTGCACCAGCCCCCAAAGTAGGCGTGGTTTGTGGTCGTCTGGTATGGCCAACTGGCAACATGGCCAGCAGTTCCATCCTCGTCGAAAAATGTGCTCCCGCTTCCGTGCAGGTTGGCATCCCCTTCGACTTCACCATCAAAGTCAAGAACCTAACAGGTGTGGCACTCAAAAATGTCATCATCAAAGACAATGTTCCTAACACCTTCCGCGTAAGTAGCGTCAGTGTTAAGCCTAACTCCACAGGCAATAACATGGTCTGGAACTTGGGCAACCTACCTGCTGGCGGACAAAAAGTCATCGTCATCAGTGGCACCCCAACAGCACCAGGCAGACTCGAAAACTGCCTAGCTGTCTCACACGAACTAGACACATGCGTCGCACTAAACGTGGTGGCACCTGCTTTGGCATTGGTCAAAGAAGGCCCTGCTTCGGTCCTTAAGTGTGACCCAATCGCCTACAAGCTCACCATCACCAATACCGGTGTGGGCCCAGCTCAAAACGTGGTCATCAAAGACACCCTGCCTGCTGGCATCGTCACAGAAGATGGACGTAAAAACGTCTCCATCAACGTGGGAACACTTCCCGCGGGCAAGAGCATGAGCTACACCGTCAATGCCAAAGCAACCAAGACAGGAACCTTCACCAACAGTGCAACGGCATCGGCTGCAGGCAACCTCTCAGCGAACGCTTCAAGCACCACGGCGGTCTTGTCACCTAACCTGAAAATCACCAAGACTGGCCCAGCAATGCGCTTCCTAGGTCGTCCGATTAACTACACCATCACCGTGACCAACACCGGT